>CAYZYB010001072.1:0-2454 GCA_964481505.1 uncultured Planctomycetaceae bacterium
GGAAAACCGGGGCCTTTTGAAGCATCAGAAACGCATAAGGAAAGCAGTAAGAACTACGAAACCGGAGGTTGATGGTTCGAACCCATCCAGGTGTAATAGCGAAAAGCCTACTCAAACGCTGAGTAGGCTTTTTTTGTGTACCCTGCGTTAGCCCATGATTGGTGGACTCCGGAATGACGTTTATGCAAGAAGTTTTTTTTGGTGGATTTCTTCGACCTGGTTTGGAGTTTTGTCTCCGAGTGTGTGGTGGATTCTTTTTGAGTTGTAGAACGCTTCGATGTATTCAAAGACACTTTGTCGGACTTGCTTGATATCGGCGAAGTCTTCGACGTTTGTCCACTCGTGTTTCAGCGACCAGAAGAATCGTTCCATGACGGCATTGTCGTAACAGCATCCCGTACGACTCATCGAGCATGTGATGTTCAGTGTGTTCAGCACTTGCTGATACTCGTCGGACGTGTACTGGCAGCCTCGATCGCTGTGATGCAGAAGTTTGTCTGTGTTCGGTCTGCGTGACTCCATTGCTTTCCTCAGAGCTTCACTGACCAGCGGCGTTGCCAGGCTTTCGGAGACCGACCAGCCGACAACCTTTCGGCTAAACAGATCCAGAACAACGGCCAGATAAACCCAGCCGTCCGCCACGGCAAGGTACGTGATGTCGGTGACCCATTTTCGATTGGGAGCGTCTGCATCAAAGTCCTGATTGAGAATGTTGTCAGCCGGTTTCTTTGAGGAATCTGCTTGAGTTGTCGTGGGTGTGAAGCTCCTGGAAACCCTGCTTTTCAGGCCCATTTCTTTCATGGCTTTGGCGACTGTGTTTCGACAGGCCGTTTCCATGGAGTCGTCGTTCTGCAGTCGATCGGCGATCTTATAGCTGCCATAGATCTGGTGAGATTCGTCGTAAATCTTTTGCACATCGTCATGAATTCTTTGGGTTCTTTCCGCGCGTTTGCTGGTCGTCGACGAAAGTGATTTGTAATAGCCGCTGCAGCTCACGTTGAGAACTCGGCACATGGCATTGATGGGGAAACGGTCGCGATGCTCGTTGATCCAGACGTACTTCACTGCGACTCTTTCGCGAAATACGCCGTTGCTTTTTTTTAAGATGTTGCGTTCCAGTTCCGCAGTCTGCAATTGCTTGCGAAGCCGCTTAATCTCGGCCTGAAGCTCCTGAACGGAAGCATCATCCCTACAGGGTTCCGGCTGCGGGGCCAGCTTCTCGTGCCACTCACGAAGGCTTCGAGAAGACACGTTAACAGCATCGGCCGCCGCCTTGAACGAGTAGCCCTGATTGACGACAAGGTCCACGGCATCCTGCTTGAATTCGTCCGAAAAGGTACGTCGGACTCGTTTCGATTTCTTTGACATTTGGGGCTCCTGAAAGGATTCTGATGAATCATTCCGGAGTCCGACAATCATGGGCTACCGCACTTTTGCGCAAACGAAGGCCGTTGAATCATGGAGCTTCAATCGTTCTTGAAGGCGGCTTCCATCTGTCCGTCGGTCAGCATATTTAACGTTTCCTGCAGCTGCTTGCGCAAGCGGTGATCTATGACTCGGACCGCACCTTCACTAAGGTCTTGCTGTTCTCCGACTTCCGCTGCCGGCTTCTTCTGCAGCGTACGTTGCACGAAAATTTGAAAGTCACGAGGTTTCGAGCTGGCCTTGAGGACATTCATCGCTTCTCTCAGGAGTTCGCTTCGCCAGGCGGCGTCGAGATTCTGCATGGGTTGCGGAGCGGAATCCGGCAGATCAAAAACGGTGCTTGAATTGTTCAGACTCAGCGACTGATGTTTCATGCGATCGCGGACAATGTCGGCCGCTTTATTGCTGACGATTCGGTACAGCCAGGATCGAAAACGTCCACGCGCAGGATCATGCTGAAACTTCTGCAGACCATTGACGACAGCGACCCAGACTTCCTGAGAACATTCGTCGATGTCGCAGTCCTGCATTCCGCACGACACGGCAAATCGTCGAATGATCCGACTGTACGAATCGTAGAAACGCTGCCAGTCGTCTCCCAGTTCTTCAGGCGGAACTAAAGCCTCAAATTTTCCTTCGAGAAAATTCTGAACGTTCAGAATCATTCTGGGATCTGTAGAACGAACGGGCTCAGAAGTCATAACGTAATCTGCACATCCAGCATTCGGTGCGGTACGGACGCATTCAAGGAGAAGATCGATGCGGCCCTTCGTTTTCACGCTGCGAATCAAAACGACGGTGTGAAGTCGACACCTGTTGTAATTTTACAGGAACTTTGCGGCAGCACCATAGGAGAACAAAAGCAGCCGGCCATGACGACGAGAACCTGCTACTGGAAACCTGGAAACCGCGGAATCGGCATTCCCGAGATCCATCGGGAAGCTTTATTCGTTCACAATTGAGAGGAATGAAAAAGAGATGGCAACAGAGCCTCCAAATTGCCGGTGTTGGTACACAACTCCCGCAAAC
>CAYZYB010001073.1:0-2453 GCA_964481505.1 uncultured Planctomycetaceae bacterium
GTTCACTCGCTGATGGATGGAGTGAACAATGACAGCCCAGCTATGTGATGAAGTGCTTGGCGCGGATTTCGGTGACCAGCGTCTGAACCAAAGACTTGTGACCGTCATTGAAGAACCTGGTGCTCAGCCGCAGCTGAGTATTCCGGCGGCTACCGATGGCCGAGCAGAGATGGAGGGCGCCTATCGCTCCTTTGACAACGAGAAGGTCTCGCCTGAGAAGATTCGCGAATCTCATGTTGCCGCAACCATCGAACGCGTTGCTCAGTGTGAGATGGTGTTACTGGTGCCTGACACTACTGAACTCGACCTGACTCGACCATCACGAAGAGTCCACGGAGCCGGGCCGATGGACTCCGACGTACGCTGCGGAGCCTTCCATCACCCGCTCATAGCCTTCACGATTGACGGCGTACCGCTGGGAACTGTGTCGCAGAAAACGTGGGCGCGCGATGCCATCGAGACGTCGCTGACGAAAGTGCAAAAGCAGAGGAAAATTCGAGCCACACCCATCGAACAGAAGGAAAGCTATCGCTGGATCGAAGGGCAACGAGCGGCTCTCGACATTGCCGCTGCCTGCCCGAGTACGCAATGTGTTTGCGTGAGCGACAGCGAAGCTGACATCTACGAAGTGTTCAGCGAACCACGAACGACTCAGGCACCGGCAGGTTCCGTCGGCACGCAACTGGATCTTGTGGTTCGCGGCTGCCACGACCGCACCACGACCACCGGTCACCTGCTCTCGGATACTCGCAGTACGGATGAGCTGTTTTCTGATTCGGTCAAAGTCAGTGCTCGCGTTGCGAAGATCAAAACCGCGAAATCGGCGCGAGCGAAGTCACGTGACGCTCGCATGGCGAATGTCGAAGTCCGCGCGACCACAGTCATGCTGAAACCATCGCCGCGACCGGATAACAAACTGCCACCGGTCGAAGTGAATCTGCTTCTGGTGGAAGAAGTCGAACCACCGGAAGGCTGCGACGCGATTCGCTGGCTCCTGGTGACAACGTTGCCCGTCACGACCGTCGACGACGCGAAGCAGGTGGTGGCCATCTACTGTCTCCGGTGGCAGATCGAAGTTTACTTTCGCACATTGAAGTCAGGCTGTCGTGTTTCGGGTTGCGTCTTGGTAGGCTGCATAGGGACGACGTGTCTGTGATCCGAGCACCGGAGCGTATTGTCGTGCTCGATCAAAAATCCCCTTTGAAGCCGTTCAGGCTCTTGTGCGGCAGATAGCACTCGCGGCGGACGGTGCTGTCTGCCATGATGACATTGATGAAGACGGCAATCTCAATCTGTCAGCAGAAGAGTTTCAACAGCAGCCGGACGCCATCGAGATCCGACTTGTTGATATGATTTTTGACCGTGCTGGATTTCGCTCGGATAAATTCACGGTGGCAACAACGTTCACAAGTTCTGTGGAAGTCAGAGCTGACTGGATTCGATCGGTGTACGAAAGTCGGTGGCTGGTGGAGTTGGATATCCGCGCGGTAAAATGTTCGCTGCACATGGATATCCTGCGTGCAAAAACTCCGCCGATGGTGCTCACGGAGCTGTTGTCATGCCTGCTGGCCTACAATCTGGTCCGGTTGAAAATGTTGCAGAGCAGCATGGCTCAGAGGCGTGCCTCCCGTTCGCTGAGCTTCACAACAGCTCAACAGTTGCTGGCAACCAACTGGCTGTTGTGTGCAATCATCGGAGTGACGGAAGAAAAAGGGTTCATCGAGGGATCTGATGCGCGGGGTCTATCGTGATTACCCGATGAGTTCGAACTTTGCGAGGTGTAGAGCGTAGAGCTTCAGTTTGAAGTATTCGCGGTTTCGAAATCCATAGGCTTGTCGTTTTAGTGTTTTGATCTTGTTGTTGATGCCTTCCAAGGGTCCTGTTGAGATTTGGTGTTCGTACTAGTTCAGAATTCCCTTGCGATGCCGCTGCAGAGTTTTCGCCATCGTATCCAGGACTCGAATACCGGAGGCTCGCGCCCGGGCACACCAGTCTTTGAGAAACTTTCCGGCGGCTCGTTTTCCCGGCTGTTCCCAAATCTGTCGCAGATCCTCTTTCAGGTAATAGGCCGTCGCCAGAGATGTGTTCCGTTCCAGGGCGTCCTGCAGACGCTGATGCTCATTCCGGTCATCGCTCAGGTTTTCAGGATTCTTCAGCAGCAGCCACCGAGTCCCTTTCAGAACAGTTTTTCCCAGCATGTGTTCTGCTTCGCGATAAAGCTGTCGACGAAGCGCGGTGAGTTTATCGTTCATCAGCTTCACGATGTGGAATCGATCAAACACGTGAGTCGCATGCGGAATGTTTTTTTGCACGGCGGCGTAGTACGCGCTGGACATTTCCGTCGCCGCCGCCCTGATCTTTGCCCGTGAACTGCGAAGACGTTTCCAGAAGGGTTATAACGCGTTTTTCCCTTTTCCTTCACCCGCAAAGACGATGGCTGCACTGCTTAAATC
>CAYZYB010001074.1:0-2448 GCA_964481505.1 uncultured Planctomycetaceae bacterium
GACGTCGCTCTATGTGATGTGTCTGATGGAAATCGCTTGTTGCTCAGTATCGTCGGAACGGGAACTCTTGCTTCAAATGGCGTGGCGGAAATTGGTGGTTGGGAGACGGAGCGGTCAAGGTGATAACGAAACACAGATTGCGCCACTGGACCTAATGTGTTGGGTGCCACCTGAGGACTGGGCCGAGCGCATTTTAACAAGCTCACTCGCGTACGCGGGAGCATCCGTCAGTGTACATCTCAGCTCTCCAGGGGACGACGATCCATCGGGCGAGATACTGCACGAGTCAATTGCAAAGTTGGTTGCTGAAACCCGTGCGAAGCACCCATTCGTCATTCCGGACGACTTGCCACGTCCCCTCATTTTTCTGGCGTGCCTCAAGCATCGTACGCCAGTGCCACCGGAACTCTGGCGCCATGCGATTTTCAAATAGTATGAACGCTTTAGTTTAGATCGCAGTAAAATGGCATTCTCTTTCTTTGCAGTTTCCGTTGCTGCCATCGTTGTTATCTATGGCCTGGCGACTTGGAGCTGGTGGACTGGCAAATTTGATTTCTGGCCTCCTCCAAATCTCCACTGTTGGCAGTACCGGACGTTCTGGGCGTTGTTTCGTGTTTTTGTGGTGTGTCTGGTGGCGACCTGCATTCTGGACTTTCACGGACTCGCCGAGCCTGCTTTGGCTCAAACTGCGATTGGGGTGGGACTGGCGGTTATCGGGTTTGGTGCCGCGTTTGCGATCACTTTTGGCCTCGGCTGGCGAACTGCCCATGGAGACTCAGACAAACTCAAAACAACGGGAGCATACGCATGGAGCAGAAACCCGATTTATGTCACGTCATTGGTTGGGATGGCGGGAACCGGACTCTTCGTACATTCGACGCTGGTTTACATCCTGTTGTCGCTTTGGGCGATTGGCTACATGGTCGTTCCATTTCTTGAAGAAGCTTGGCTGGAAGATCATTTCGGCGACTCATTCAGGGAGTACAAGTCGCGTGTGAATCGTTTCTTCGGACGCAGATTGTGAAGCCGGTACGGCGACAGAATCTTCGATTCGCACGGTCGATTTTACTTTCGTCGTCAGGGTGTAGCGGAAGAATCGAACCCTAAAATTCAGGACTGGGAACAGCCGCAGACGACGGACAAGGGAAACATGTCGAACAACGATGACCACGATCACCAGCATGACGCTCATGAAGGACACGACCACGCGGGGCATTCCCACGGTTTAGTGCGTGGCGATGAAATCGCGGGCGTGAGTGACGCTCGACTGTTGTGGGCGGTCGGGCTGAATCAACTGCTGACCGTGGGACAGGTGGTTGCCGGGATTCTGTCGGGCAGCATTGCTCTACTGTCCGACGCGGCTCACAACTTCAACGATGCCAACGCTCTGCTGATCGCCTATATCGCTCGACGCATCTCAAAAAAGGATGCGAACGCACGCTATACGTTCGGCTACCGGCGAGCCGAAATGATTGGAGCGTTGATCAACCTGACGCTGTTGGCGGTCATTGGTCTGTATCTGGTGTATGAAGGCATCGCTCGCCTCGTGCAGCCGGAGGAAGTGATTGGCTGGGTCATGGCAGCGACGGCCGTTCTGGCATTGATCATTGATGTTGGTACGGCGGCCTTGTTGTGGTCAATGAGTCGCGGATCGCTCAATGTGCGAGCCGCCTTCATTCACAACATCGTCGATGCGTTGGGTTCTGTGGCCGTGTTGATCGGGGCCGCCGCGATTATCTGGTTCAACTGGTTGTGGGTGGATGCCGTCATCACGCTGCTGATCGCTGGCTACGTTCTGTGGCAGGTGGTGAAGATGTTTCCGCAGGCAACGCGAGTCCTGATGGAAGGCACACCACCGGATTTGGATCTCGACGCACTCATCGCCGATGTGAGGAAGATCGATGGCGTCGAGGGTCTGCACCACGTGCACGTCTGGGAACTCGACGAACAGCACCGGGCGCTGGAGGCTCACGTGGTTGTTTCCGAAGCGAGAATCGGCGATCTGGAATCGATTAAGAACCGGATCAAATCCTGTTTGGTCGACGACTATCAAATTCCACATTCGACGCTGGAATTCGAGATCGGTGGATCAGATGAGCAGGACTGCGACGAATCCGACGCCATCGTTCCACATTAAGGTTGCAACGGGCCGTAACTCAGATCCATCTGCGAACGTTGGATTTGTAAGAGCGATACTCATCCGCAAAGTGCGTTTCGAGCCAGGCTTCCTCCGGGCGAATCTGGAAGCGGTTCATGTACAGGACAAACACAGGCAGCAGACCGAACGCCAGAAAGTGCGACAGGAAACTTGCCCACGCCGCGAGGACGCAGAAAAAGCCGACGTACATCGGATTCCGAGTGAACGCATAGATACCCGACGTCACAAGGCCCACCGGCTGATTCAGAAGCCGCGGATCGACGGACGTTCGAATGGCCCAACACTGATAA
>CAYZYB010001075.1:0-2447 GCA_964481505.1 uncultured Planctomycetaceae bacterium
ACCAATGACCTTAATCCTTCAGAGACATCGCTGACAGACTCTGCCGCTGCCGATGAAAGGATCGAGACCGAGCTTACCGCTGAGAATGACGGTGACACAAATCCTGCGGAATCAACATCTGATATCGACTCTGTGATTCGCGTTCGGCAGGGCGCCGATGGAATGGCTGACGCAATGGAAACAAACGAGTTTGAAGCGACCCTGGCGATCCAGAACAATGTTCGGGAAACACTAAGGCGAGCAACAACACAGACCACCATCGCCATCTTCCTTGACGAAGTTCCGGAGAACGAACTGTCAACACTGTCGAACCGCACATCTCGCAACAAGGAAATAAAAACTCAGGAAGTTCACAGAGCGATGACTTCATTTTTGTTTAAGCCAGTCACAACATCCAACCCGTTCTTCACGGCCAGCGTTTCCGCCCCGAGTGCAGAATCCGTCAGTGAAAATCGTAAAGAAGAAGTCCGTCGTGAACTCGTGTTCGAAAAGGTAGTCGTCGGTTCAGTTGCGGCTGTTTCGACTTCCGTTTCTGTCGGCTATGTCGTCTGGTTACTGCGAGGCGGATCCTTGCTGACAACCTTCCTGTCATCGCTCCCCGCATGGCTGGCGTTCGATCCACTGCCAGTGCTCGACGCAGCCGGCAATGGCCATGGTGACGACGAAGGTGAGACGCTTGCGTCTATCGTCGCTGGCAACAGGTAAACGCGGCGCTGAATTCAGACAGCTACAGCTTCAAACACGAAAGCCAACTGACGATTCCGAAATGTCGTTCATTGATCAACGTTCAGGATCTGCGGCTATGCCCAAACCGCAGTGTTGAGGACTTTATCACAGCGACCAATTTCGCTCAGGCAGATCGCCCGGTGAGATTTTTTGTATCTGCAGGTCGGCTACTCAGTCGCCGCGTTTCGCTTCGGCAGAACCCAGCCGGGCCTGGCAAAGTGACAGGTGTAGCCATTGGGCGTTCGTAGCAAATAGTCTTGATGCTCTGGCTCAGCTTCCCAGAAATCACCGACAGGTTCGACTTCCGTTACGACTTTGCCAGGCCAAAGATTGGATGCATCAACATCGGCAATCGTATCGATCGCCACCCGTTTTTGATCTTCGCTGGTGTAATAGATTGCCGAGCGATAACTGGTACCTCGGTCGTTCCCCTGGCGATTCACGGTCGTCGGATCGTGGATCTGAAAGAAGAATTCCAGCAATTCACGATAACTGGTCACCGCGGGATCGAACGTGATTTCGATCGCTTCAGCATGAGTTCCATGGTGGCGATAGGTGGCATTCGGCACATCACCGCCGCTATAGCCAACTCGAGTATTCACAATTCCGGGACGCTTTCGGATCAGATCCTGCATCCCCCAAAAGCAACCTCCAGCCAACACAGCGCGCTCAGTCATTTGACTTCCTTGATTTAATTCGGAGTCCCCCAGGTCCGTCGTGGCCAGCTTGGGTTCCGCAGGTTCGTTTGGTCCAGGTTGGTGTTTGTGAGCATTCAATGTCTCACTACAGCCGAGCCCCATGGTCACTCCAGCGGTGATTCCAAAGGTGGCAAGCAACAGTTTGGGAAACGTTCCAGATGTCACAACTCTCTCCGATCATTAACAAACGGTTCAACGGCACTCATGAGATACCACCTGGCAGAAACTTCTTACCATGAGGCGTCCGTTAATCCAGCAGATTAGCATATTGGCCTCTTGATCTTCGTCTCGTTGTATCGATTATTATAGCGGGAAAACAAGACATGGACAGTCATTCTGACGATCATACGCAATGCCCATGCGGTCTAACAGAACGCGTGAATCCGTGTTCACGCGTGCCAAACTGCCACCGTCACCATTCGCGCAGGCATGCGAATACCCTGGAGCTAAATAAGCCTGGGCGAAGATGGGTCGCATCGTTAGATGGCAAGGTAGGCCGCGAGGTTCTGTTTGGTTCTACGATTGAGCCAGTATCTGACACTCCTCATTAGTGAGTTCATGTCCGGGCAGCAGTGATTTCGTGTGACGTTGGCGTTCAGGCCTCGCCACAGCCTTTCGATTCGGTTGTGATCCGGGCAGGACGGCGGCAGGAACACCAGATGCAGTCGCTGACCTTCCTCTGTCGTCAGACTGATCTCAACCTGTTTTGTCGAGTGGATGCAGTAGATTATCCAGAATCACGTGGATGACTTTCGCCTTCTGGTATGCCTGAGTCAGTTTCCACAGCATCAGCAGAAACAGATACGTGTTCTTGGAATCGGATTCCACCCACGTCAACTGCCCCGTCTTCGCGTTGATGGCTCCGGCGAGATACTGCTTTTGATTCTTGCCGGGCGTCATGACTTCCTTCTGCTGCCCTCTGTTCATCCAGTCAGGGCCGATTTTCGGATTCAGATGAATGTCAATTTCGTCCTCATAGACGGCCACTTCGTCGTCCGGCAGCGTATCGACCAGGTTCCGGAT
>CAYZYB010001076.1:0-2447 GCA_964481505.1 uncultured Planctomycetaceae bacterium
GCTTGGGCATGGTAGCATCACTAACCTAGATAATGGGGGACTTGTCGTTCACAAAGCTGTTGTTACTGATGTCGCAAGCCACGGCACAATGCTTAACCCAGCCGATACGAAGACGCTTGAGGAGGCTACAACGCGTTTCGACGCTCTCGGACGCAAGACCGCCACATGCACTTGGCTCACGGCTCAAGCCGCGATTGATGCATTGAACCCGCCATTGGCTGGATTCGGCGGCATCTCCAGCGATGATGGTCTAACCGCACAAACGCTGTACGACGTGGATCTAACGGACGGCGTCGGACTCGATAGTGCTGGCGGAGCAACTGTTATCAATCCGCAGGGAGGAACGTTGACCGTGAGCATCGCGGCCGCCCTGGCGAAATTGGCAGAACCCACTTCACAGGGTGGGGGGGAGCTCACGTTTGACGGAAAAGCGCCGGGAGCCGCCGTACTTTCTGTCAATCCAGAGAATGAAATCAGTTTTCGCATTGCAGATGCTCGTAACAGAACCGTCATGAGTGGCATCTTGATCAACTCCGACGAAGGTAGCTCCATTGATACCATGGCTACGTGGAGCATCTACGCGAACGATCTCACAGTTCAGCACGCCGGGCACGACCTTGTCGGCACCAGGCTGACCGACGCACTCGGTCATAGCGTCACGACCGCAAAGAACGGTCTGCGCTATGTTTTGACACAGACCGACCAGGCCGGGAGAAATGTCACGTGGCAGCGAGACGCAGCGGGGAACGCAATACGCGGTGAGGGGCCATTGGGATTATTTCTTCAGTCAACATTCGACCAAGCCGGCCGCATGACACAAAAAACGGATGCCGCAGGCAGCACAGTTGGTTTTACCTACTCGCGAGCAGGTCAGTTAGTGGCCGAAACCGATGCGAAAGGGGCGTCAATCTCAGACGAGTACGATGCGAGAGGGCGTCATATTTCGCGAACAGATCGACTTGGGTCCACAACGACGTGGGAATACGACCCGACCAGCAAACTGACGAAGATGACCGATCCCGAATATCAGTCAACATCTTATCTATACGATGACATCGGTCGTGTTATATCGCAGCAATTCCCGGGACACATAGTTGGCGCCATGCCAGGTAACATTGGCAATGACGAGGTAAAAGTCACTTTTGACGAAGAAGGTAAGAGCATCACACGAATTGACCAGCTGAATGCCGAGGTCACTCTTAAACTGGATATGGCAGGACGTATCTACGAAAGAACTTATCTAGATTCTCCCGGAGAGGTTCAAAAAACAGACGCTCTTGTATTCGATCGAGCCGGAAGGTTGATCCAAGGCCACAGCGAACGGTATCACAACACGATTGGGTTTGCCTATGACGCCCGGGGCTTGAAGATTAGTGAAACACTGACGGCACTTGGAAACACGTACACTGTAAGCTATGCGTTGAACGAGCTTGGTCAAACCACCGCCATTACGTATCCGAACGGCGCCGTAGTGAACCGGACGTACACCAATGACGGAAAATTATCTGGCGTGAATTACACTTCGAGTAACGGTGTACAGGAGGATGTTGCCAACTTCTTTTATGATGCTGGAGGCCGAGAAACTTCGCGGGATCTTGGGAACGGTCTAACCACAACCCGCACCTATTTCGACGACAATCGTATCGCCAGCATCTCGACGCCAGATGTTGAGGATTTGTTCTATACTTACGACGAGAATAAGAATGTAAGATCTGAATCGCGACAGGGACCAATGGGCAGTTATTCGTGGACGACACCCGACGTTGGGTTTGACGCGGAAGACCGACTGCTACACCGCAACAGAAGCGACGGAAATAGTGTGTCCAGGATTCTTTCCCCAATTGGCAAGGTCGACGTTTTAGAGCGAAATGGCAGCACGCATCCTCGAAGTTTCGGTTCAGGCCACGAACTGCTCTCGTACTCAGATTCTTCAGGGGCATCGGTTGTCGACTATGACCACAGAGGGAATATGGCGTCAGATTCGAGACGTGGCGATTACATTTGGAATTCTGATAACCTCCTCGAAGAGTTCGATAAGGGTGTCGCGGGCGACGGAATCAGCTCCTCGTATGAGTACGATGTGCTCGGAAGACTTGTCTATCGATCGTCACCGAACGGGGCACAGATTTTCGTGAATAGCGGTCATCAACGAATATTTGGCGAGGATGCATCTGAAAATACGATTGAACTTACCATCTATGGTCAGCACCTGGACGAACAGCTACTGCTGGCACATCAGAACGGGAACGGCGAATCGATTCTTTATCCGATACAGGATCGGCGATTTAGTTCGTATGCGATCACAAATAGTGATGGCGAGGTAGTGCAATACGTCGCGTACGACGAGTCTGGGGAGCCCACGATTGTTGACGGTGTCGCAACGACCCCCGTCGCACCCGATCGGCTCGTGGCTTTTACTGGGCAGCCGTATGAATCTGATACAGGGC
>CAYZYB010001077.1:0-2443 GCA_964481505.1 uncultured Planctomycetaceae bacterium
TGCTCGCGAAATGGGGAGCTAATTGAGTCTGAAATGCACGCAAGCCCGGGTGAGCGATGCTATCCAAACAGCTGGCGACTGCGGCCTGTGTTCAACGAACGGTTCCGCCCCGTTCGCTCGGCATGTTGTTTCAGCGATGAAGTTCGGCCCACGCCGGAACCGTGCCATTTACCGAAGCGTTTAACGCATTCCACCCATAGCTCAGGCGATACGCCCACACGTTCAAAAATCGACGAAAGGTCGGAGGGAATCGTCCCTGACTTTCCATCGCGACGAATCTGACGCCCTGTCCAGTTCAGCAGTTGCAGGTACTCCACCAGCGATAGATTCAAACACCCTTTGTTACTCGTGCGACGTTTCGATTTGCGATTGCGGACAGTTTGCCGTGGTGGCTCCAACGCAATGGGAGTCAACCAACCAGCACGTTCCCCGTGCTCACTCTTCCGGTCAAACGCATCCCGGTTATCGGCCGCTGGCAGCGATCCCAGTGCTTCTCTCCCCGAAACCTGAATCCCGTCACCTGAAACCCCATCCTTCAGGTCCGCAAGCCGATCCTGGCCGCTCGTAAAATCACTCCCCTCGACCGTCTTCGCGATCTTCGCACGAATCGGATTCAGGTCAACATACTGCATGCAGGCCAGAATCGCGGCGTCATCCAGCAGCGGCTGACACTTAAAGCGACCTTCCCAGAAGCGACCCGTGCATTCGTCTTCTTCGTTGGCTCGTTTGGCAATGTGTTCAGCGACAAATCGCATAAACCACGAGACGCTCGACAATCGTTTGCGATATTCCTTCAGTTTTTCTTTGTCACCTTTGACGGCATTCAGTTCGAGTTGAGTGGGTTTGGCTGGTGTCTTGTCTTTGTTGCGACGACCGGGGCACAGATTCCACCATCGCAAGGCAACATCATCGTCTGACCACTCGACAACCACGTCCGGCCGGTTGCGAAGAACGATATGAAAATGGTTGCTAAGGACCGCATAGCCGAGTACTTCGATCGCCATCTGTCCGGCCAAAAACTCAAAGCGACAACGAATCCACTCACGACGATGCTCGAAGTTCTTGCCGCTGACTGAATCTTTCCCACACAGAAATCCACGTCGTACACACCGATTGATACAGTGAACAACACTGATCTCGTCATCCGGACAACTCTCTGCTCGACTCAAACGCCCCATCATTTCTCTCCGCTGTGATAGTGGGGTGGCACCGGTGGTTTGGCAGCACCGGTGGTTTGCTGCGGCACCGGTGGTTTGATGGCACCGGTAATTTTTCCCAGAACAAAAAGGGCCAAGGTTGAAGGCAAATCAAATGCCGACTCCGATGCTGGCTTATCCCCTCCGTATTTTCGCGAAACGGGGAAGCTAATTGAGCCTGAAATGCACGGAAGGCGGGTAAGCGATGCTATCCAAACAGCTGGCGGCTCTTATCGTTCAGTCGGACCAAATTTCGTATCTTGAAACCCTACCATTGGGGCCAAACCAAATGAGTAGCCATTCATAATCAACCGGAATATAGGCGTCTCGTTGGGGGCCAGTCGCATATATAAGATCCCAATTTGCTGCCCGAAACGCATTGACGCGATTGGGTTGCCCAAGCTGAGAAATGATCTCCGATTTGTACTTGTTCATCACGACGTTTGCGATAACGTCGCCAAGCATCCGTTGCCGTGCCGTGACTTCAGGGCCATGCACTGAAGTGTCTTGCCCCCATACGGTTGCATCGAATTTGTCAGCAAATGATCCCGCTGGCAACCCACGCGGAGTCTGGCTAACAAGCATGGGAAACGCTAAGGCAAGAATAAGGATCGTGCAATGAGTCAAGAGCCAACCTTTTCGCTTCGCCTGAGTCCGAACGTCACGAGTCGCCACAACAGCTAAGATGGCAAGAATGATCAAGAACGGAGCAAATGAAAGTAATCGCTGGTATATCGTGCCAACAAACGACGTCCGCACCCAAAAGTAGCGGTGTGGAAGGACCTGAAGGCTCAACACTAATCCGGCAGCTAACACCCACTTCAATTGGCTTCGGTTAAACATGAAGTTGCCCCTGCTAGCGGCATATTCTCAGTTGGAATTCCTAGCGCGCGACGGTTAGTTTAGAACCACATTCACAGCATCGACGAAAGGAGAGTTAGCTTCGGACGGGCAAATTAGCTTCGACGGACAAGCGATCTCAATTTCCTTCCGTAAACTGGCCGCTGCGTTTACAAAGACCAATCCAGCAGACCTGCTCAACTGTTGTGAACCAAAACACCCGGCTCCACCACAAAATTATGACAATCATCCACTTCAAGATTGAAGACTTCTTCATCCGAAACGTAAGCGTTCACACCTTGAATTACCATCGCGCCGGATGGTCCCAAGATCTTGTCACCGGGCTTCAGATCGGCTGCTTCCACCCACCTTCCGGACAGCGCAGAGGTTGGCTCATCTCGATCAAG
>CAYZYB010001078.1:0-2443 GCA_964481505.1 uncultured Planctomycetaceae bacterium
GTGTAAGGACGGGCGGATGATCAATGCTAGGAACTCAACCGTGCGGCCGTTTTCTGATCGAAGCGGGTATACGCTTATCGAACTGATGGTCAGCCTGATTGCGGCTTCGATGCTGATGGTGGGTATGGGGGCCGCTTTGGTGATCAGCACCAAAGCATTGACGCCTCCTGGTGAGCAGCAGGCTGTGTTTCAGGCCGCTGAAACTGGAGCTCAGCTGAGCGACGATCTGCATAATGCGATCCATGTCGTAGAACAGAATGCCGACGAAATCGAATTTGCGTTAGCCGATCGTGACGATGATGGACTTCCTGAAGTCATTCGATACGAATGGGACGACGTAACGGAAGAGCTGAGTCGAGAGTTCAATGGTCAGGAAGGCGTTCTTCTTGATCAGGTCAGAGAGTTCTCGGTATCACCGCTGTTTCGATCTGCCAACGAGGCGCTTGGCGGCATCGTCTCTGAGTCTACGGAAACTACGCTCGAACAGCTCGAATCCGCATCAACGTCGACCACGAATAATGTCAACTACTACGGGGGAGTGGGGCATTCCATTGAGCTCACGCATCCGGCAGACACAGCGCTTTGGTCGATTACAGAACTTGATCTACAGCTAAAACGCAGCAGCAGCTACCAGACTGGTGAAGTGCTCGTCATTCGAATTCATGAAGCTGCCGGTGACGGTGTGCCAACAAGCAGGATCCTCGCCGAAACCACGATTCCAGTATCCAGTCTCTCGACATCATGGAACTGGGAGACGATTTCTATCACGGGAGTTGAACGCCTGCTTCCGGAACAGGACATCTGTGTTGTCATCCTCGGCGACCAGAGCATGGGAGGCTCTGCCGGGCGCGTCAATGCGGCGACCGCCGGGTTCTCAGACGTCGGCTTTATGCTGGAATACGACTACTATCTTGGTTTGCAACTGAACACAAACCAAGCCTTGTACTATCGCCTTCGAGGCACTCGCCACACGTTCGATCAGACGAGCCATACGGTCGTCCGAAACTTCATAACGGGCTACAAAGCAGAAATGCGGCATGGCGACGGCACGGCGCCCGTGGCGCGGACGATACGTTTGTTGAATACACCGGAAGATCTCTCTGCAGTATGGCAGCTGGATTTCAACAACGATCCACTCACGGGACACGACGTTGATGTGGATGGCACTGAAGACTGGGAAGCCTCCGGCAACACGCCATCCAACACGCCTTTGAACAATGTGCTGAAGTTTGAGTCGGGCGAAGAAATTCGTACGGCAGTGGGACGTGACTTCGACGCATTAGTGACTGCGGAGTTTCGAGTGAAAGGTTTGGGAGCGAACGCAACGGAAGTCGGCGCAGAAATGAAATTGCCATTCACCGCTGGCGGATCGAACAGCGGCCTACTCACGATAAGCGTGTCTCGCGACACTGGCGGAAATCAGGTTGCCAGAGTCACCGCAGATGACGGTGCCACCGGCCAGACCGTAGCACTGACGCCGTACCTGGCAGATGATTTCGTCGACCTGCGCGTTGTTATCGACCCAGTGGTGAACCACGTCGCCGTCTGGATCAACGGTGTTTTCCTTGGCCGCTCCGTCGTGACACAGCCATTAACTTCGGGCACGGATCGGGTTGCCATCGGGGCAAACGGCGCTGATGCAGAATTCGACTACGTTTCTGTGCGCGTGGGAGGGAACGGCTGATGCGATTGCTACGAAGGTCGAATCAGAACCGCCTTGGTCTGACTCTTATCGAAGTTGTTGTCTCGACGGTACTGGTCGGGCTGATTGTCGTCGGGTCGCTGCGATGCCTGGCGGCGTCGATCAGCACAGCTACCAATTCTTCAAACCGAACACTGGCAATGCTGCTGGCGGAAGATCTGCTCGAAGAAATCCTTCAGCAGGACTTTGCCGAGCCCGATGACACGCCTGCATTCGGCATCGAAGGAACCGAGTTATCGTCGTCGAGGGATTCGTGGGACGATGTCGACGACTACAACGCGTGGTCGAGTTCTCCACCAACAGACGTAGACGGAAATGCGGTTGCAGACGTTGAATGGACGCGAACCGTAACCGTGGAAAATGTGCAATCCGCGGATCTGTCAGTTGTTGAACCGAATGCGACAGACACTGGAGTGAAGCGGGTTAGGGTTTCTGTTAACTACAATGGTGTCACGATGGCGACACTCACGGGAGTGCAGACACGCGCGTGGATTTCGATGATTCCGGAATACGGACACTCTGCCACCACTGGCCAGTTACCGCCAGCCAATGAGGCACCTACGGCTGTGATTGGTTCGCATAGTTCATCAGGAACCGGCACTGTCACGGTGACGTTCAACGGTGGAACTTCCACTGATCCGGAAGATCAGCCACTGGAATACAACTGGGACTTCGGTGATGGAATTTCCAGCAGCGAGGAGTCGGTGACTCATACCTTTACGAATTCAGAAACTACGGTGG
>CAYZYB010001079.1:0-2441 GCA_964481505.1 uncultured Planctomycetaceae bacterium
GATCTCAGGAGTGCAAGGCGTCGGAGACACATTGCACAGATCCCTTATGAGCCAGGCGGCTTCAGGGTTGTGCTGGCAATTGGACCGAAAGCCGTAACTCCAATGTTCAGGCCGATCCCAACAACCAAACCACTGTCGCTGAGTGAATCCCCAACTCTCCACGAAATCGTTCGGTGGGCCATCGAACACGATGGTGGAGCGACCGTCAACAATAATCAAATTACGAATAAGCTGAGAGATGTCCCGGATCAGGTCGTCAGCATTAGCTCCATCGAAGCAAAAGGCACCTTGACCTCAGATCTGCTGCGCGCTCTTTCCAGGCTGAAACAGGTTCCCGAACTCAGACAGCTTAGCCTTCAGAATGTCAACATGACACCGGAAATTGCGACGACCATTTCTTCTGTCAGCCAGCTGAAACACGTCAGTCTTTCTTCTTTGACCATTACAGACGATCATCTAAAGCAATTCGCAAGTCTGCCAGATTTGAAAGAACTGATGCTTAGCGACACGAGTGTCAGTAGCAAGGGACTAAAAGCAATGGTCGTTGCGTGTCCGGATCTGCATACATTCGATATCTACTCTACACTGCTTTCTGAGTCTGACATTCATGTGATCGGAGAACTTCGCCAGCTAAAGAACCTGTCCCTGAATATGCGTTTGACTTCGCTGGCGCCGATAGCAGGATCATCGGTCGAAAGTCTGACACTTCGGGGGCAGTGGAATTCTGAATTTCCTGAACAAATGCAGCAACTGCCGGCTCTGTCTGAGTTATGCCTGCACCACTGCCGCGCGTTCACTGACGCAGATTTACTGCAGCTCGGGAATATTGCGACGCTTCGAGAACTCTGGATCCATCGCGAGTCATCCGTGACGGCGGAGGGCGTTATAGCCTTTGCAAAGAGTCGCCCTGAGATAACGATCTGTCTCGACTGTTTTCTCGCAGATGCCCCGACACTGGAACCACTACTCACAGAACGCGTAACGCCCGGGCGAACCAAACGATTTCGAGGTTCAGTGCTCACAGAGACACCGTCGAAGTAGAGAGCTGTTGGCCCGTCGCAGCCCCGGAACGAGGCGAGGCGTGTCTGATTTCTCCACGACAAAGAGCAACCCGAACACAGTGCTGAATCGCAGAGCTTCTGTGGTGAATGGAAAACTCCCCCGCGGTTTTCCTCTGTGTTCCCCGAGTACTCTGTGGTATTCAAACCAATACGTCAGTCAATCGTTCGGGGAATTTCTGCGAATTTCGAAAACCAGACAGCCTTCCCCCGTCGCGCGGAATCACTCAGAATGCGGCGCTGTGCATAAGCCCCATCTGACTAACCCTCTCAAAAATCATACAACTCATGAAACGTATCGGAATCCTGACCGCTGGTGGCGACACCCCAGCCCTCAACGCAACCATCTACGGCGCCGTCGAACGAGCGAATTCGCTGGGAATCAGTGTTTACGGTCTGCAGCGTGGGTACGCGGGGCTGCTGGATCCCAAAGTGCCGCACGTGCATCTGAACCCGCTGTTCACGACGATTCCGGAACTCGACCCCTGTCTCGGCGGCACGCTGATCGGTTCGTCCCGAACGTACGTCGATCCCGAATCCGGTCAAATGGATTTAGTGCGCCGCAACTACGAACGCATGAATCTGGATGGGCTCATCTGTATCGGTGGCGACGGCACAATCAACGGCATGCAGCCATTGGCAGAATTCACACAATGCGTGCTGGCTCCCAAAACGATCGACAACGACCTGGGACTCAACTACCTCAACGAAAGCAACGAATGGGTGCGTGGGGCGGATGGTTCAGAAGACAGTCAGCATCGATCGAAGAACATCAATCGAGATCAAATCGACCTCGAAGACATCATCAACTATGCCACGCCCGGTTACGCAACCGCCGTCTTCGTTGTCGCCCAGTGTGTGCAACGTCTGCGAACGACAGCAGAAAGCCATCGCCGCGTCGGCATCGTCGAAGTCATGGGACGGCATTCCGGCTACATCGCTCTGGGAGCGTCGTATGGTCAGCCGGATCTGATCTTAATTCCGGAAGTGGCCGTCGATATCGATAAACTCGAAGAACAGGTTCGCGAAATCTACGAACTCCAGCATCATTGCGTGATCGTCCTCGGCGAGGGCGTTAAGACACTCGACGGCAAAGAACTCGGCGCCTCAGCGCCAACGTACGACCCGGCAGGCAACGTTCGTCTCGGTGGCGCCGCAGATGCCCTCGAAGAAATTCTGCTGAGTCGTATCGAGCCGGAGTTCTTTCAAAACGTTCGCACCCACGAACCTGCGAACTCCGCATTCTTCACTCGAAAAGTCGGACATACACAGCGCGGCGGTCGGCCAATCCTGTTTGACCGATTTCACGCATCACAGCTCGGCGGAAAAGCCGTAGAACTGCTGACAGAAGGCGCCAGCAACGCAATCGCAACGCTGCAATAC
>CAYZYB010001080.1:0-2440 GCA_964481505.1 uncultured Planctomycetaceae bacterium
CCCCTGAGTTGTTGTTGAACAAGTTGTTCGACTTCTCAACTCAATGATTTCCGTGGTGTGTTTATCGCCAGTCCGGATTGACAGGGCGATAGACCGCGGTAGTGTGAGATCCAATCAAAATCTCGTTTTCGGCCCAGCCGCTCAATTTCTGAATGGCTTGGTAGATTCGCCCCACGGCGAAGATCCTGTGTAATCATCGGTACCACAACAGCAGGAAAATGCGTTGAAATTCGAAAAATCGTCACAGAGTGCCATTTTCGTATTGACTCGAATTATTTTCGATGTGCCAGCCTGTTTGGCTAAAGTCTGCCATCGTCGGCTTCAGGTGACATGACAGCTATTGCAATCCTCTGTTTGCTCATTCTGCTCCGGCAGGTGCTGAGCCTGCGTCACCTGACTGCTCATACGACGGCGGAGCTGCCTCACCGCTTTGCCGTTGTCGCGGTCCTGTTGTGTCTTGTTTGTGTTTGCACACGATGGCCAGGCCTTGGGGTCACGACTCAGGTTCGCTCGGGCCTCCAATACTTCGCCGCAGTCATGATGCTCACGCCTTTCGTGGGCATTTTGGGAGCGCGCCGACCGGGGATGAAGGCGTGGCCGTGGTTTGTCGTTGTGCCTCTGGTCGTGGTTCTTCAGTGGCCGTCGTTGTCTCAAATCCTGTCAGAAAAGGCGACGACAGCGATTTCGATCCCCACACCTACGATGCTTGGCTTTCTTCTGGTGCTGCTGATGGGCGTGGGGAATTACTTCGGAACGATCAATACCGGCGCCGGGATATTTAGCGGGATCGCGATACTTCTGTTTGTGCTGCCGGTCAGTGAGTGGACTTCATTTTCGAATTCGTGGTGTGTCCCAGTCGCATGCGCATTGCTGGCGTTTGCGGGGACCCTACTGCCCGGACGGTACAGCGACTCGAAAGTGCAGACCGCCGTTGAAGGCGAGAGTGCGGAAGCCAACCGGTTGTGGACCGATTTTCGCGATATCTACGGAATCGTGTGGGCGAAACGCGTGATGGATCGCTTCAATCAGTTTGCGCTGCGAGAGCAATGGGACGTGATACTGACCCTGGACGGGTTCGTGGATCGCTCTGGCGACGCCATCGAGAAATCGACAGTCACGATCTCTCAACGGCCTCTGGAAATCCTGTGCTGGATTCTTCGAAGATTTGTCGACCGGCCGTTTCTGCGGCGATATCTACCGGAAGCTTCGTTGCCGGAAAACAGCCAACAATGACGGGGCGGTCGTAAGCGAAGGCCCGCGGAGCGTTCCAGCCATGGAAAAACACCGAAATTCGATTGATTTCATTGATCCCAGGAATGTTGCAGCCCGTTCTGTACTGCGTGACCCCGGAATTCGCGGTTTCGCGGAAAACTCGGGCATAGATATCCCAACCAGCTTATGAGTGAGTCCGTCCACACTCTGGAACGCAGGTTCCCCGCAAGCTAGAGTGTAGCATCAGACAACCGAACGGCTCTTAACACGGCTGAATTTACAAATCAGGAAAATCAGCAGATGTCCTCAGCAAACGAAGAACAGAATCAATCCTCAGAAGCATTGTCGGCAGACGGCGGTCCATCGTCACAGCCGTCGATTTTTCTGGTGTCTTACCCCAAAGTCGTGTTTCTCTACCCCAGCGTGCTGGCAGCGTTGTTTGGGGCGATCTTCATGTTCGCCAACGGTAACAATGCAGATGCTGACTACGCTTCCATTCCGGCTCGTATTTTTCTGGTCGTCATGACGGTCAATTTGGTTGTCATTGCATTCGATTTTCCACGCACGACCTCGCTAACGTGGTTCTTCGCGGCAGTTACCGGAACGTTGGGGCTGTGGATCATCTTCCGGTTGAATCCTGATTTCATTCCGTGGGTGACACATAAAATGACCTACATCAAGCCGGCCGCCAACGCCAGTTTTTACGTCCTTTACGTCGTGATTATGTTGATGTTGTTCGTTTGTGTGATGATCAGTCGGCGATTCGACTATTGGGAAGTACGCGGCAATGAACTGCTGCACCACCATGGGTTGCTGAGTGACCTCGAACGTTTTTCCGCTCCCAATTTGCGGATCGACAAAGAGATTAATGACTTGTTCGAGTACTTCCTGCTTCGATCCGGACGTTTGATTTTGCACCCCAATTCCGAACGTCGCGCAATCGTTTTGGAGAATGTCTTTTTCATCAACCAGAAGGAAGAAAAGATCACTCGGATGCTGGGAGCATTACAGGTCCGAGTCCGATCGGATCACCATTAGGCTCGAGCAACAGAAATCACCAACGGCGCCCATTTTGGGTGCCGTTTTTTCGTTTCGTAAAGCCAGCTCAGGGCTGATAAAATGGCGATAGCCGAATGTCGTTAGCTTAAAGCGATCTGATGGACACAGAGCTGGGGTACAACCTGATTGTCTGGACTGTCAGAGCATCCGTGTTGCTCTACGTGCTTGC
>CAYZYB010001081.1:0-2438 GCA_964481505.1 uncultured Planctomycetaceae bacterium
GCGTTCTTTGGTGGGTTCAATGGAAACGCGGCGACGGACGGTGCTGTTACGGTTAAGGAGCGTGATATTAAGGTCGAAATGATTGCTCGTGACGGTAAGGTGCATGTGCGAATCAACGGCAAGGAAGCAAAGGTAATCGAACTCAACACAGAAGGCGCTGGAGCGAAGGGGTTGCTGATCAATTCTGTGATCACTTCGGTAAACAGTCGCAACGCAAAGACGCTGAAAAACGATTTCCGGGGACTGATGGAAATCGACGACTTTCTTGTCCGAAACGTTGTCGGGGCTTCGGTGAAGCAGTTCATTCAGGAGGAAGCTCGAGAACGAGCACTCACTGTGCCGCGATTTCGTCGTGACGATCCGCCGACTCACGTATTGCTGGCACCGAATGGAGACTTGCTGAGAGGCCGCCTGAATTCGGTTACTACAGACGAAATCATCTTCGAATCCAGACTCGAAATGTTTCGGTTTCCTCGCGAACGTGTGGCTGCCGTCATCTGGCTTGGTCGAGATGAAGAAGCTGCGGCAAAAGCTCCCGAGCGACTGGCCACCGACGTTCAGGCGAAACTGGACAATGGCTTCATGTTAACGATGACGCCCGATCATATGGCTGACGGTCAATTGGTGGGTACTTCGCAGCAGCTTGGAGTTTGTCGGATACCCGCGAAGGCGATTCGCGATCTGTTTTTGGGCAGCCCGGAAGGTCGCGAAGAAATTCTGTCTTATGTCCGCTGGATTCGACGTGACGCGGCTGAACCGGAATGGGAACAACCAGAAGAAGGTGGTGATGCAGCCGCCAATGAAATGGTTGGGCAAAAAATTGACGACTTTGAACTGCCAACTCTAAACGGCGATGCGTTTCGGCTTAGTGACCACGCAGACAAAGTCGTCGTCCTCGACTTTTGGGCAACCTGGTGTGGGCCATGTGTTGCGGCACTCCCCGAATACGTTGACGCGACGTCAGACTTCAATGAATCAGAAGCCGTTTTTGTTGCCGTCAACCTGGAAGAATCTCCGGAACGCATCAAAGCATTTCTGAACCGACATGACCTCTCTCCGACGGTGGCCCTCGATCGCGGTTCCGTAGTTGCCAGGCAGTTTCGCGTGGGCGGTATTCCACATTCGGTGGTCATCGGCCCCGGCGGCGTGATCAGGCACGTGACGATTGGCTACAAGCCGGGAGTCGGTGCCACGACTCGCGAACGAATCGAAATGATTCTTCACGGCAACGATGCTGAGTAAATCCTCGCGGTGTCACCGATCTTTCTCTGTCGTTTTTCTGAGACTTTCGAGGCGGATTACAACAGGCTGGTCGGATTCTGTTTTCTGCGGGACGCAACGCTCCCACAAAGGCACGAAGACAAAAGAATCAACGGGCTGCAACTCTTCGTGAATTTGTGTGAACTTAGTTCGAGACTCAGGTGTCAGTTGACGCCCGGGCGCGAGGACGGTTACTCGCAGCAAAGCAGACGTTTTGCTCGAGACTCACTCCGGCGAACATTTTTAACGACTCTTCTATGTCACTACAAAATCAATTTCAATGCTCCACGGTGCAACGTTTGAACTGCTCACGGCTCGCACCCAAACTCGGTAAATTCCCGGTGTGAGTGGTGAGGCGGAGGTGAATGCCGTTCCAGTCAGGTTGTCTTCGCGGATGATTCTGGAAACGCCCGTCGTAAGATTGTCGACCTGAAGACTATAACGGTTCGCTCCAGTGACGCCCTGCCAGCTAAACGTTGGCGTTCGGTCACTGATGGTTCCGCCGGGTGCGAGCAAAGTTGTGCGGCCTGAGGTGCTAAAGCTGTTGGAAGGACTCCAGATTCCGGTCTGTCCGTTCGCTGAACGCGGGCGAATCCTCCACGTCCAGTCGCCACTGGCCAATGGAACCGTCGGCGTCCAGTTTGTTCCGGACAAATTCGATTGCAGAAACCCGCTGGTCCCGTTGTGAAGGTAAATCTCGTAACCCGCAGCGCCCGCTGTGGCTGACCAGGTGAATTGAGGAGTCGTGTCGAACCCAGGCGTCGTGGGGCTCAAAGGATTTGTCGTTAGACCGGAATTGATCTTATCGACGGTAAACGAAACGCCACTTCCCCAAACAGATGTTCCATCCGGCTGAATCGAGCGGATCCAGACTTTGTATTCTCCGTTGTCCAGCGCCTGTGAGGAGAAGCTGGTTGACGTGATTCCAGCCTGGCGGAACAGTGCGCCGGGGGTACCCGTTTCGGAAACGTAGACTTCATAAGATTCCGCTCCTGGTACAGCGGGCCAGCTGAATTCCGGAATGCTGGTGCTGATTGTTCCACTATGCGACGTCACTCGGGTCCGACCGCCCGTACTAAAGAACGTTGCAGGACTCCACGCACCGCTGCCGCCGCTGGCTGTCGCTGGCCTGATCCACCAGCGGAAGTCTCCGTCAGGCAATGCCGTTTGAGCAGTGA
>CAYZYB010001082.1:0-2435 GCA_964481505.1 uncultured Planctomycetaceae bacterium
GTATGATCCTGGCTGGTGTATTGCTGAAACTGGGTGGCTACGGCATCATTCGAATCGCCTTCCCGTTGTGTCCTTATGGTGCTGCGACAGCAGCTTACTTCGTGGTTGCGATTGGCGTGATTAGTTTGATCTATGGGGCGTTCGCTGCTCTGGCGCAAACCGACTTCAAACGACTCGTGGCCTATAGCTCCGTCAGTCACATGGGTTACGTGCTGATTGGTCTTGGTGTCTGGAAGATTGTTGATTCAACAACCGTTAATTCAAACATGTGGTTGATGGGAATTAACGGAGCGATGTTCCAGATGGTGGCGCATGGTGTTTCTTCTGCCGGAATGTTCTTCATGGTTGGCGTCATTTACGACCGTGTTCACCATCGCGACTTGAACAAGTTCGGCGGGCTGATGGGACGGATGCCGCTGTACAGCGGTTTGGCTGCCGGGCTGTTTTTTGCTGGTCTTGGTCTGCCAGGTCTGTGTGGCTTCATCGGCGAGATCTTCGTCGTGCTCAGTGCGTGGAATTACAGTCCGTTGCTGGCCATCGTTTCTGCGAGCGGTGTCATCCTGACTGCCGGTTACATTCTATGGGCACTGCAGCGAGTTTACCTTGGAGCGGAATACACTGGCCCGCATTCTGAAGACATTACTCCGATGAACGCTCGAGAAGCGAGTGTCGGCTTTATCCTGTTGGCGTTCGCAATCATCCTCGGTGTTTACCCGTCGGCTGTGTTCAGCGTGATGGAAAAATCTACTGACGCATTGGTCACGTCCATGCAGGCAGGATACGCTCAGGCAGAAGGGACACTGACTGCCGATACTAGCGTGCCGGAAGAAGCGACGGTTCAAAAGGATATCTTGAATCCACAGCCTGAAGAAGTTGTCATTGCTGACGTTTCGCCTGTTGTCGTTCCGGCTTCACGAAACACTGCTGGTGTTAGTGTAGAACGTGACGCAAAACTGCCCGTCTTAGCAGGGAATCAACAATAGCTGGTCGCTAACACAGTTCGTGTGCGGCCTTTGAGCCGACTTCACATTCGCAAACATTCACTTCGGTCACCAACGTGTTTTCTGATCTTATCAACAACCTGATCTCCGACACCACCGGATCGCTGCAGCATCACTTCGGTGCTGAGTTATGGTTGAGTGTCACGATTGTGGTGATGCTGCTGTTTCGGTTGTGCTCTCTTGATCGATTCGTGCCGACGTTTCTCGTCGCTCTGATCGGAGCTGCAGGAGCCGGGTGGGCGTCCTTCGGTCAGTTTGCGGAGATTATTGGAGCCGATGGTGGTGGAGTTGCTCCACTCGCCTTTTTTGGTGACATGCTGCGACAGGATCTGTTCAGCGTATTCTTTCGTATCTTCCTGACACTATTTTTGATTCTCACCATCGCACTCACAGTGCTGACTGGTATTCCAGACAACGAAGACGCTCCTGATTTCTACTCGCTGTTGTTTGGTGCCACGGTCGGGATGATGATCATGGCCAGTGCAAATAACCTTTTGATGCTGTTTCTTGGCGTTGAAATGGCGAGTGTGCCAAGCTACGTGATGGTTGGCTTTCTTAAAGGTCGCAAGCCGAGCAGTGAGGCGGCGTTGAAGTACGTTGTTTACGGTGCTGGTGCAGCTGGTGTGATGTTGTATGGAATTAGTCTGGTGGCCGGAGTCCTTGGCACTGGAGACATCAGCCTGCTGGCAGAGCGCCTATCCTTAGTGGCTGAATCAGGAGTGGCTGGCCTTGGTGATCCCGAAGTCCGGACTGTGGCTTTGGGCGTGATGCTGGTCATGGTTGGACTTGCATTCAAGTTGTCTCTTGTGCCGTTTCACTTTTGGTGTCCGGACGCTTTCGAAGGCGCATCTGCTGAAGTGGCGGGATTCCTGTCAGTGGCTTCCAAAGCCGGTGCGTTCGGTCTGCTGGTTAGATTTTGCGTCGGGCTGTCCGGTGTTCCTGCAACAGCCGAATTGATGACAGCTTTCGGTGTGGGCCTTGGATTTGTTGCGGCTGTCACAGCAACATTCGGAAACCTGGCCGCGTACACTCAGCGAAATCTGAAGCGCCTATTTGCCTACTCAACGATCGCTCATGCTGGCTACATGCTGATGGCTGTTTCTGCTTTGCTGGTGATGATCAACAGCAGTTCCGCTGCCGGCGTGGGACGGGAAATCAATAGCTGTGTCGGTGGATTGCTTTACTATCTGGCTGTTTACATGTTCATGAATCTGGGCGCGT
Organism: uncultured Planctomycetaceae bacterium; assembly: GCA_964481505.1. Taxonomy (GTDB): domain Bacteria; phylum Planctomycetota; class Planctomycetia; order Planctomycetales; family Planctomycetaceae; genus Fuerstiella. The sequence goes on from CAYZYB010001082.1 coordinate 2,223, forward strand.
TCGCCGTGATTGCCCTCGTTCGAAATTATACATTCAGCGAAGACATCGATAGCTTTAAAGGCTTGATGTCTCAAAGCCCGGCATTGTGTATTACTATGCTCATCTGCCTTTTCAGCCTGATTGGCATGCCTCCGTTCGGCGGGTTCGTGGCGAAGTTCATGATTTTCGCATCGGTTTACAAAGCGGCTCAGTTTCATTGGGCTTTATATGTTG
>CAYZYB010001083.1:0-2433 GCA_964481505.1 uncultured Planctomycetaceae bacterium
CACAGAGTTCGTGGCCGGAGATATGTTTACCGATGATCTTCCAACAGCAGACTGCGTTCTGCTGTCGAACGTGCTGCATGATTGGGATGTGTCTGAGTGCGAACAAATTGTTCAGCGCAGCGCTGCCGCTGTTCGTCCGGGCGGGAAGGTGATCATTCACGACGTGTTTCTGAACGATGAGCTCGACGGTCCACTGCCGATTGCACTGTATTCTGCCGCACTGTTTTCGTTAACAGAAGGGCGAGCGTACAGTGCGGCGAATACAACAGCTGGTTGGTCGCCGCTGGACTGACGACAGCACCGCCCATCTCAACGCTCGTTCATTGCGGAGCGATCGTTGCGCGGCGACCGGCTGAGACACAAGACTAAAATCGTTTCTGTTTATCGAATGAACACTCACCTGCGAAAGGCCAGGATATGTCTCGTCGTTTTCCCTTTTTCTTTGTGACGCAGTGTTCTCCGGCAATTTTGCTGTGGCTGTTTCTGACGCCACAGGTCGCATTCGGAATGGCAACAGAACGCATTGGTCCGGACAGTGCTCACGATCATCCGACCGTGCAGCAGCCTGACTGGCCTTCCGGTATTCTGAAGATGGCCCGACTCGATTCGCGTGTGTATTCGACGTGGGTGAATGGTAATGAATCGTTTTACTACAAGCTCAAGTCTGAAAAGTTCAAGAGTTTCGTGAAGGCATTTTCGGAATCTCGTTTGCGTGATCATGTGATTTGGGTCAAGACTGGCGGACCAGAAGCGAAGACCTTCAAGGGGCAGAAGATTTCGTACAATGTTCAGCTACAGGTTCTCGGTGGAATCGCTTTGGCTGTTACGAGGTCTCGTGCTGAGGAGGCGGAAACGCATGAGCCGGTGCTGACGATTTATGTCAACGATGTCGAAGACCGATTTCACCTGAGTAAGATGAAGATGCCGGCGAATGTGATATTGAAAACCGACATCAAAGATCTTGAGGTCCAGGGAACGGTCACGCAGCCGGAAAGGAAGCACTGGTACGCCGCAGTACAATTCGAGAATGGAGAACCGGCCGCAGATTTCGAAAACGGAGTTTCGACCGCAGTGACTCTCTGGGAACGCGGCCAGAAGACGGGCTTTGCGTTGGGGCAAGTCAGTCATAAAGGGGAATTCAAAGCGGCGTTCTCAGCACAGGAGATCGCTGATCTGAAGTCCGGGCGGCTCTGGCTTACGACAACGATCGGGAATTGGACTCATGCCCCGGTGCCAACGGATGCGAGACTCAGTATTGAGGACTTCACATCTGATGCGAAAGCCACGAAACCCATTCGTATTGGCCGCCCCACTTACTATTTTGGTCGAATTCTGTTCGACGACGGATCTCCACCAAAGCTGGATCCTCTGCCCTGGCCTGGAGCGGCAATCAGAGTGAATTTCAGCTACGCCGGGATGGTTGATATCGACGAAGACGGCTATTTCAAGCTGACTTTTACTTCCATGCAACTGGATGCTCTTAAAGAGAAGAAGCCGCGGAAAAATATCTACGTGCCCAGCTACGAACAGCAAGGCCGCAGTTCGGCAAGACACGTATTTCCAGCGGACCAGCTTGCTGCGAGCAAAGACACCGCTGGAGTCGTGAAGATTCCCCGCCTCGGACCGGCGAAGAGCGACAGGTAAACGCGTCATGACGCAGTTAGCATGGTTAGCAATCAGGCGGAGGGAATGTGGCTTCATTGCAATCTACGTGGGGCTGTCTTTTCGGATGATCCACGCCAATACAAGGCTGAAGAAGATGAGCAGACTGACGATCAGCCAATGATAGATGAAGATGCCCCAGAGCCGGGGCGTTGCTGACGGACTGCCAGTTTCGTCGGTTGTCGAGTAGGTGAAGAACGACAGCTGACGCGAATCCGGTGTCTCCCAGCAGCTGATTTCCCAGCCACCTGGGCCGGATGCGATAGAATACGAACCAGCGGTCACTCCCAACACCTGCCAATGGCTTGTAGTCCATGCAGCGCACGTGAGTACTGTTGCCGTTATGGCGAAGTACATTGCTGGACGAATCAGATTCCGCATGGTGAGTTTTTCCGTTGTTGATGGACCGTTCTATTTCGCCTGAAGATGCCTAAACCAAATCTGCGAGCTGTTCCGGATTTCGGTGGGCGGAAAAAGACAAGTTCACGGATGCTGTTGTGTCCTGGCACGGAATCTTATCAGCGATTTGGCTGTGGTTCGAGTACCTGGGTATTTCGGTTTCTTTGCCGCAGATGAAACACGGATTGGCACAGAGTTTTGTCAATTGCTGCGTTACTCAACATCTGTGAAGATCTGTGTTTCATCCGCGCCCAAATGTTTCGAATCGGCCGCGGGCAGTATCGCACCAGGAGTACCATTCGTGCCTGAAGAGTTCATTGCTCACCGCCATCAACACTGGATTGGCGGTCAATCCTGCGATTCGGTCGATGG
>CAYZYB010001084.1:0-2433 GCA_964481505.1 uncultured Planctomycetaceae bacterium
GTTCTTTGATGAAGTCGGGAGCTTCGGATTCGTTGGGGCGAGTGGCTCGCACGAGGTCTCTTGCGTAGATGAAGTTGTATTCTGCACATGGAACCTTGCGGACGACTTCCTGCAGCGCTTGAATTTGTCGTCCGGTGAGGATCGGCGTGAGTTCCGGCTTATCGCTGCCGGTGGTGGCTTTCAGGATGCGCAGTGCTTCGGCCGCTGTCGGATAGCGGACCATCACGTTAAACATAAAACGGTCCAGCTGCGCTTCCGGAAGCGGGTACGTTCCTTCCTGTTCGATGGGGTTTTGCGTGGCCAGCGTGAAGAAGGGTTCCGGCAGACGGTACGTGCTGGAGCCAACGGTGACGTGGCGTTCCTGCATGGCTTCCAGCAAAGCGGCCTGAGTCTTCGGAGGTGTTCGATTGATTTCGTCAGCGAGCAGGACGTTGGTAAACAGCGGGCCCTGAATAAACTGAAACGTCTTGCGTCCGGTTTCCGGATCATCCTGTAAAACGTCTGTGCCGGTGATGTCCGATGGCATGAGGTCGGGGGTAAACTGAATCCGTCGGAACGACAATTGAAGAATCGACGCAATGGTGCTGCACAGCAGGGTCTTTGCCAGGCCGGGAACACCGACCAGCAGGCAGTGACCTTTGCAGAACATGGCGATCAGCAGCTCGTCAACGACAGTGTCCTGTCCGATGATGACCTTGCCGATTTCCTGACGCATTCGCTGGTAGGCGGCGGTCAGTCCGCGAATTGCCTGTTCTTCGAGCTGTTCTGGTGCAACATTTTCGGCGGGCTTGTTACGCTGTTGAGTACGATCTGGCATGAGTTCCTGAACCGGTGGATGCGACTGGTCGTTTCGACGGACGCACATTGAACCGTGAATGGCTCGGGATTGCGAGCGGATTTGTCACCTCCGCGAACTGATCGTCTGAATTGAACAGGTCCATTGAATTTCGGAGACACACCGTGAGCGAAGTCAGCTATTTGATCTTTGATGTGGAAGCTGTCGGTGATGGAGACCTGATTCAGCGAGTTCGTTATCCCGATGACGAATTGACTCCGCGGGATGCGATTGAAAAGTATCAAAACGACCTACTGGAACAGACCGGGCGAGACGTGATTCCGCCGACTCAGGTCGAACCGATTTCCGTCGCTGTCGGCAAAGTGACGAAGGATTTTCGTTTGCTGGACGTGACCGTTCTGGATCCACCGCACTTTCGCCCGGAACACATCATTCGAAGATTTTGGCAGGGCTGGCTGCACTACGACCGTCCAACTTTGGTGACATTCAATGGTCGCGGTTACGACATGCCGGTGCTGGAGTTTGGCGCGTTTCGGTATGGCATCAGCTTGCCGGGCTGGTTCAATGTGGAATCCCGTTCGTTCGAACAATCTCGCAATCGTTACAACATTGATCGCCACATCGATCTGCAGGATTTCTTTTCGAACTTCAGCGCCGTGCGAGTCAACGGTGGATTGAATCTGATTGCCAACCTGATCTACAAGCCGGGCAAATCGGGTGTGGACGGTTCGCAGGTGCAGGGCCTCTACGACAATGGAGAAGTCGACAAGATTAACGACTACTGCCGCTGTGATGTGCTCGACACTTATTTCGTATTTCTGCGAACACGCGTGCTGATCGGTCGCTTGAGCCTGGAAGACGAACAGGCGCTGGTTGATGATGCTCGAGCAATGTTGGAATCACAGGCCGACGACCATCCGGCCTATCAGCATTATCTGGAATACTGGAATCGTCGCATGGAGCAACAGCAGGCGGTGGCTGAAGCACAGAACTCTGCGAACAACGAAGCGCAGGAATCAAAAACAAACGACGTTGCAGCGGAAGAGAAATCGTGACCAGTTCGCAAACGAAGTGTTCCGCGCCGCTGCACATCAGGAATTTGTGCAGTCTCATTGATCCTGGAGTTTTCAGATGACTCGCCAGCTGGTGATTTTCACAGACCTCGATGGCTGCTTGCTGAACAAACACGACTACAGCTGGGATGACGCGGCGACCTGCCTGCGTCGTTTGCATGACCTCACGGTGCCTGTGGTGCTTAGTTCCAGCAAGACCGTTGCCGAAATGGCTGTATTGGCGGATGAATTGCCGATCGATTCGTTTCCTTTTGTTGCTGAAAACGGCGGCGTTGTTTGCTGGCGGTCAGCGGGGCAGGGCGGTTTAGAAGACAACACGATCAATGGGGCACGCCGTGAAGATATTCTGAATCTGTTACAGTCATTGAAGCCTCGATTTCAGTTTCGATCGTTCAACGATCTGGGATTAAGTGGTGTCATGACGCATACCGACTTGTCCGAAGCTGCTGCTCGGCGAGCCTGCGATCGGCATACCACGGAGCCGCTATTGTGGGATAATTCTGAAAGTCAGCGGTTGGAATTTCAGGAGATTTTGGACCAAAGTGGCTTCACATTTACCAGGGG
>CAYZYB010001085.1:0-2431 GCA_964481505.1 uncultured Planctomycetaceae bacterium
CTTAGGAACAGCCCTGAAACAACTTTCGGTTGTCTCTCCAGTGCTGACCCTTATTCCTGGGTTCTTCTGAGATTTACTCTGAGTCGCTGCCGATTTCCTGAACGATTCGAAATCCGTAGTTCGAATGTTTGTATCTGGATTTGATATCGCGACGGTACGCGCTGCGGCAGTCGAGTGCTGCGGCGCCCCAGTGCCCGCCTCGGAGGACGTGGCCTGCGCCCGTGGCTGGGCCGAGTGGGTCTGTGTCGTTCGATTCGCTGTACCAGTCGGCTTTGAAAAAGTCCTGGCACCATTCCTGAAGACTGCCGTGCATGTCGTGTAGTCCGAAAGGATTCGGGAGCTTTGTGGCGACCGGTTGAGTTCGTTCTTTTGAATTGAGTGCGTACCAGGCGTGGTTTTTCAGGTCATGATCACTTTCGCCGAAGCTATAAGACGTTTCTGTTCCCGCACGGCAGGAAAATTCCCATTCTGCTTCCGTGGGCAATCGGTAGGTCGTCCCATTTTTCGACAGCCACTTACAAAATGCGTTGGCGTCGCCCCACGAGATTTGTGCCGCGGGTGAGTCGTCTTTGGACTTGAAGCCTGGCTCTCGAAACGTACGTTTTGCTGATTCCCGTTCCGCTGCCGTCTTATAATCGGTCGCTCTGGCGAATTCGGCGAATTGCCCGACTGTGATCTCAGTTTTGCTCATCAGAAAAGGCCGAGTGATTCGTACTCGATGGCAAGGGCGTTCGTTTTTTTTGATGCGATCGAGGGTATCTTTTTCGCCTTTTGGCCCATTCTTACCGCTTGTCAATGCTTCGACTTCGCTGTCGGTGCTGCCCATAAGGAATTCGCCTGGCGGGATCAGCACCATGTGCAGCTTAAGTTTGTTTGAGTAAGTGATTGTTGTTTCCAATTCCACTCCCAGGTGATCAGCCCATGTCTGCTGGAACTTTCTGGCGGCATTTGAGTCAAAAGGGGCGATCGCGTGAGGTATCTCAATGCTGCCAGCAGATTCGCGAACGCCGACTGGTTTTGAGGAGTAGTTGATTAGGCTGTCTATTGTTGCCAAACGTTTTCGATAACTCTCGTGGTAATTTTGGACCTCGCAATTTGGCAGGAGTTGGGCGATTGCGGCATCAAATTCTTTTCGCCGTCGCGAGTTGTCGTACGCGAGCGTGATGGACTGAAGGGATTTAAGGTTCGCCAATGGAGCTAACTGAGCAACCTTCAAATTTCCATCAATCTGCAGAACTAAATGTTCCAGTGTGGTCATTTCTCCCAGCACTTCAAACTCTTCTGATGAAAGCGCCCCTTTGACCAGGTTCAGGTATCTGAGGGTCGGATGTCCTACCAGATCTGCGAGGATCTGTGATCCTCCTTTATCGGTGCGATAGAGATTCAGTGCAACAATGGAAGGGTGATCGCGTATCGCGGTCGTGGAGTCTTTTGTTCCCGAATAGGCAGGCCAGATGTACCGAAGTTTAGGAAAGAGCCGTATGATCGCTGCGGAATCTTCTGAACGTCGTGGGATTTCAAGTGACACAAGATGTTCGTGTGATGCAAATTCTCGAATGCCTTTTGTGGTGACGTTAGAGCCGCTCAGCAATAACTGATCAATGGTTGGAATCTGTGCGAGCAACCTGCAATCTTCGTCGTTAATCGAATCACGGATGGTCACGGAACTGTTTTGCCGGACGCCGCGAAATTCGAATGGCCCTTCAGGGATGTCTTTCAGACCATTAATTTGGATTCGTTGGCCATCGACCAGTAACACTGCGGCTCCCTTTTTTTTAATCACAAGTTCTGTGGCAGCGCGAGCTAGTGCTGCAGGAGAGCTTTGTGGATTGAGCTTTGTCTTTTCCCCTGTGACACTAACCCAGTCTGCTCCGATGATTTTTCCATGGTAGTCGTTTCCGGACGAATCGATCAGGACGTCACCCTGTCCTTCATCGAAGTGATACAGTGCCTGCGTTTCTTCGTCGGCAACAAATCGTTGGGCCGGGCGGAAATCTTTGTCGTAGCGTGCGGTTGTTGAGATGCGGACCTCGTCGATCCATCCCGAGTACCGAGGTCCACCAGCTGGATTATGTCCACCGAACTGACGTTCAATGCCGCAGATGCGGAATCCTCCTTTTCCACGTGCCATCGATTTGCAGCGGCCGGCAACCATTCCGTTGATGTAGAATCGATACTCCCTCAGTTCGCCGTCTCTGACGAGGGCGATGTGGGCTGGTTCGGAAAGGCCAGCCTCGATGCTGGTGTCGATGAAAACGTCACGGGCTGCCTTAGCTCCGATCGTTGGCTCGCTGTGCTCAGTGATGCGCGACGTGTGAATCGCGGGACCAGGGTTGGCAAATCCCATGATATAGCTGTGCAAGTGCAGGTATCTCGAATTTCGCAGCGTCCAGAACTCGATGGTGACCGATTTCTCTGAGTCACGCAGGTC
>CAYZYB010001086.1:0-2428 GCA_964481505.1 uncultured Planctomycetaceae bacterium
AAATTGCCCGAATGTGCGATTTAAACTGGAGGAACAACTCTGATTAGGCAGGCTCTATTGCCCAGAACTGGGATTCGTTTGGGGCTGAGCGGCTTGCTGGCTGCCGAGTGGCTTGTTTTGCGGGGCGAAGAATGAGAAAATGGTGGCTGTTCAGATTTAACAGTAGCGATTCGGCCATAGCGCCGAGAAAAATGTCACAGATACCAACGTTTTGCCTCAGTTTGCGGTTCCGCCGCCAAATTGTCGCTGGAAACACGAATGACCCGCACCGAAAACAGGCAGATCTGCGAAGTGACCGCATGCCTCCGGCTTCTGACGACAGGGCCGCGAGATACGGCACGGATTTGTCAGGGGGATTCGTACATTTCCAAACGCTCGACCGCCGCGAAACCCGCGACGGTACCCGAGGCCACTTAAACCACTGTCGATCGCCGGCAGCAAAAAGTGTGGCAAACGCCTTCGAAAGAAGTCGTCGGGCATGCTTTGCCGACCGATCCCGGTGGCAGAAACCTCCGAAGTTCATTCGGAAACAGGTCGCAGGACATTCGTCCAACAACGCGGCAGACCAATATCAGAGAGAAGGAAAATGGAAGACATTCGAGGCAACCAGTACCCGCGCGCGATGAAGCCTTCGTTTGGTGCTCCCAAAGCAACCGGTTTGTACGACCCGGCTAATGAGCACGAAAATTGTGGCGTAGGCTTTGTGGCTCATATTAAGGGCCAGGGGTCTCATTCCATCATCACGGATGCCGATCGCATTCTTCGTCATATGGATCACCGTGGTGCCTGCGGTTGCGAAGAGAACACCGGAGACGGCGCGGGAATGCTGACAGGGCTGCCGACCGAATTTCTGAAACGCGTCGCTAAAGAGGACATCGGGGTTGATCTGCCGGAAGCCGGTCAATACGGAGCCGGGATCGTCTTCCTCCCTCAGGACGAAGCTCAACGCGAAACGTGCCGGAAAACCGTTGAAGAGCTGATCGCTCAACAGGGACAAAAGTTGCTTGGCTGGCGCCCCTTGCCGGTCGATTTCGACGGTGCTGACATCGGAAAAACGGCGCGCGATTTTGCTCCACACATGGAAATGCTGTTCGTCGGTGCCGCAGACGGCCTCGATGCCGAAGCTTTGGAACGCCAGCTGTTTGTGATTCGTAAACTGGCGAGTCACAAACTGCGCAACAGCGACATGTCCGAAGCGCTCGCGTTCTACGTGTGTTCTTTGTCGACGAAGCTGATCATTTACAAGGGGATGCTGACGTCCTTTCAGGTGATGAAGTTCTTCACCGATCTCCAGGCCGAAGACTACACCAGTCATCTGGCGATGGTTCACAGTCGCTTTGCCACCAACACGTTCCCAAGCTGGGACCGCGCTCAGCCGCTGCGATTTATGTCGCACAACGGTGAGATCAATACGGTCAAAGGCAACAGCAACTGGATGTACGCTCGACAAGGTGTCATGGAGAGCGAACTTTGGGGTGACGACCTGAAGAAGCTGTTCCCAATCGTCGAACCACACACGTCGGATTCCGGTTGCTTCGACAACGCTTTGGAAATGCTGTACCACAGCGGCCGAACGCTGCAGGAAGTGGTCATGATGATGATTCCGGAAGCGTGGCAGAATCATTCCACGATGTCCGAAGAGAAGCGTGCATTCTATGAGTACTACAGTGCCCTGCAGGAACCGTGGGATGGTCCGGCCTCTGTGTCGTTTACAGACGGTCAATACATTGGCGCGACACTCGACCGCAACGGTCTGCGGCCGAGTCGTTACTACGTGACCAAGGACGATCGCGTGGTCATGGCCAGCGAAGTGGGCGTGCTGGATATCGAACCGGAGAACGTCGCTTACAAAGGTCGACTCCAGCCAGGTCGTATGTTTCTGGTGGACTTCGAATCCGGCCGAATTATTGACGACGGTGAATTGAAGAGCGACGTTGCTTCACGTCGTCCGTATCGCAACTGGTTGGACACAGAACGAATTCTGCTGTCCGACATTGCGGAAGGTGAAAAACCAAAGTACTACGAAAACGAAGAACTGCTGCAGCGCATGCAGGCGTTCGGCTACACAACGGAAACGCTGCAATTCATGCTGATTCCGTTGCTGCATGCCAAAAAAGATCCGATAGGATCGATGGGCAACGATGCTGCTCTGGCCTGCCTGTCCGATCAGGCAAGAATGCCGTATGACTACTTCCGCCAGTTATTTGCTCAGGTGACCAATCCCGCGATCGATTCGATTCGCGAAGAAGTCATCATGTCGCTGGAATGCTACGTGGGGCCGGAAGGCAATCTGCTGAACACCACGGATCGACAGTGTCATCGACTGGCGCTGCCGCATCCGATTCTGAGCAATCAGGAGATGGCGAATCTTAAAGCGATGGATCATCGCGGCTGGAAGTCGAAGGTTATCGACATCACGTATCCAAAG
>CAYZYB010001087.1:0-2428 GCA_964481505.1 uncultured Planctomycetaceae bacterium
CACAGAAACCGTCCCACGCCTTTACCACCGCGTGCGTCGCAACGCCGAATACCAGCGAACGCTCGACCTTCTGAAACAAGTCAAAGACGAAGCTCCGGACATGCCTACCAAAAGTGGCCTGATGCTCGGCCTGGGCGAAACCCGCGACGAACTCATGGACGTCTGCGCGGACCTGCGAGCCGTCGGCTGCGACATCATCACACTCGGCCAGTACCTGCAACCAACACCAGAACACCTGCCGGTCGATCGCTTCGTTCCACCGGAAGAGTTCGATGAAATCGGGGAACTCTGCCGACAGCTCGGCTTCCGTATGGTGGCCAGTGGCCCGTTCGTCCGCAGCAGTTACCACGCCGGAGAAATGACCGACCACCTGGATTCCGGCACCCAACCCGCCATGATGAATGCGGAACAGCCCACAGCCGATGCGAGCTAACAGCGGGACGGCCCGCAGCCGATACGAGCTATCGCTCGGAAACGCTCCGTTGTCGCTTCGAGAAGCTGCCGCATTGACAATAAACACATTTCTTATTGGGCGTATCTTTGATTTCAAATTTCAAATCTGAAAGTCAATTCTGAAATGGCCCATCTGCAATCTCTTTTCATTCGCGTCCCGATCACCCACGCTTGAAACCCACTCCTTTGAAAATCCTCGCCGTCGACACATCCGGATTCGAAGGTTCCGTCGCACTTTCCAACGACCGTGAAGTCATCGCCGAACGTTCACTGTCCCGTGAAGGTCGCCGTCACGCACAAACACTGGTGCTGGAAGTATCGGAACTCCTCCATTCCTGCGACGTCACGCCCCAACAAATCGACGTCGTCGCTGTCAGCATCGGTCCGGGCAGCTTCACGGGCCTGCGAGTCGGTGTGGTATTCGCCAAGACATTCGCCTGGGCCAACAACACAAAACTTGTCGCTGTCGACACCCTGCAGGCGGTCGCCCAGCAATTGCCGTCAGAACATTCATCCGTCACCGTCATCAGCGACGCTCAACGTGAAGAGCTATTCGTCAACCGGTACGAATGGAACGCCGATTCACAAACACGTCAGCCGACCGGGGAGCTACGAATCGAACCTCTGGCGAACGTCGCCGCAACTCCCACATCAATCATCACTGGCCCCGGCCTGGCAAAATTCGAAGACGCCTTCAAAGACACATGGACACTGGCTGCCAAAGATCAATGGTTACCACGAGCCGCCACGATCGCACAGCTGGGAAGCGTCCTGGCCGAGCAAAACACCTGGGCCGACATCCACAACCTCGAACCACTCTACGTGCGTCGCAGCTACGCAGAAGAGAAACTGCCAGCTGTCTAAATGTCAACTTAACATCGGAGCACAAGCATCACCGCAGTCAGCCAGTCCCACGGTATGCAAAAGGGTGGCAGGGGTTGGACTGAGCACAGCAAGGGAAACCCCTGAGCGTTGTCGTCTGAGTTTGTCGAGCTTTCTGATGGTTCGTTCCGCGGTTTCACTCGTACCTCGCTCCAACCACGGCCACCCGAAATCCCTGTGTGCAAAGAAGGAGCCGACGAGTGGGTGGCAGGGGTTGGACTGAGCGCAGCGAGGGAAACCCCTGTGCATTGTCGCCTGTGTCTGTCACGCTTTCTGGTGGTTCGTTCCGTGGTTTCACTCGTACCTCGCTCCAACCACCGCCACCCTGCCGCCGAAATACCACCAATCAAACTGTCTTCATACGGTTAACGGCGTTGGGTGGCAGGGGTTGGACTGAGCGCAGCGAGGGAAACCCCTGTGCGTTGTCGTCTGTGTCTGTCGCGCTTTCTGGTGGTTCGTTCGGTGGGTTCGCTTGAGCCGCTGCCACGTTGCCGCTCTGTCAACTTGAGGATTACTCAACAGACAGGAAATCGGATAGATCCTCGCGGACCCGTTTACTGCCCAAGTCTGTTAACTGGTAGTTGCCACTTTCGTTTTGAATCACTTGACGACAATCGGCCGCCACAAGTTTCGCGAGAGCGTTTGAAATCGTGCTGGCTGCGGAGAACATGAATTTCCCAAGGGCGTTTCTCGATATGCCCTCAGTTCCCGCACCGTGCAGGTGAATCAATAATTCTTGTTCCGCTGTCAGTCCCACGCGCTGAACAATACGCCGGCTGCCATACACGCCGATACATGGAGCATCAAATTGCAGGATGTTGCGGATTGTCTTTGCCACCTCGCCTCTATCTCGATTCCAAAATAGACGAAGAGACTCCGCGAAGCACCATTTAGCGCATTCGAGGACGAAAGTCGCGTCCATTTGATTTGGAGCGTAGGTAGCGGAGATATGGACTGCCCCACGGGCACTACGGAACTTATAGGCTGTCCGAATCACTTTTGCTAGATGCAAGAAGTCAGAACGCGGAGTGTGATGATGTGTCGATTCTCCATTTTCGATGTATGAAAGACATTCGTTTACCCCCTTGCTGAC
>CAYZYB010001088.1:0-2426 GCA_964481505.1 uncultured Planctomycetaceae bacterium
GCCTTCAACAACGACGGCGAACTGTTTGCCTACGATGCGGACATGGAATGGGATGTCAACACGCCGTGGTACCGTCCCACCAGAATTTGTCATGCCGTTGCCGGCGCAGAATTTGGTTGGCGCAGCGGTGGCGGAAAGTGGCCGACTTACTATCCGGATAGCGTGCCGCCGGTTGTGAACATCGGGCCGGGGTCGCCGACGGGCGTCTGCTTCGGTTACGGCGCAGCCTTTCCGGCAAAATACCAGGACGCATTGTTCGCGTGTGACTGGAGCTATGGGAAGATGTACGCAGTCCATCTGGAGCCCAAAGACGGCACCTTTGTTGGCAAAGCAGAAGAATTCATCACCGGCGTGCCGTTGCCGCTGACAGACGTGGTAATCAACAGCCACGACAACGCGATGTACTTCACGATTGGCGGGCGCAAGGTTCAGTCGGGACTTTACAAAGTCACCGCGAAGCTGGATTCGGATCGCCCTGGAATCGATACCGCAGTGATCGGCCCTGGTGAAAGCGAAACGGAGTTCGACGCGACGTTTGCAGCACGGCGATCGCTCGAACCAGGTGGATCTGCGAATACCGTTGACGAAATCTGGCCGCATCTCAGCCACACGGCGCGTGCGGTCAGGTACGCGGCAAGATTGGCGTTGGAGCGACTGCCGGTCAACGACTGGAAAGACCGAGCGTTAAACGAAAACAACGATGCCACAAAACTCACAGCGCTGATGGCCCTGTGCCGAACCTTCGAACGTACGGAAGCAGGGAAGGGAAAAGACATCGACACGCCAATTCCGGACTGGACGAAAGCAAACGCCGCTGGAGCACGCTGGGTGGATGCGAAAGCCATTCTGGATTCGCTCGACCAGGTAGATCCGAGCGCACTGACGGAAGACCAGTCGATGGAATTGCTACGCGTGCTCACGCTGACTTTTGTTCGAGTTAGCCCGCCGTCGGATGAGTATCGGTCAGCGTTAATAGAACGCCTTAAAGACGCACTGCCTGCTGCGACACCACAGTTGTCGTCCGAAGTGGCGCAACTTGTCGTTTACCTGCAATCTCCCTACGCCGCGGACGCGATCGTCACGTTGCTGGAAAATGCGCCGACGCAGGAAGAACAGATCGACTACGCTCGCACATTGCGGCATCTGACCGAAGGCTGGACTCCTGAGTTGCAGGAACGTTATTTCCGCTGGTTTACACGAGCTGCCGGGTATGCCGGCGGTTCCAGTTTTCAGCTGTTCGTGAGTAACATCAAGGCCGATGCCGTCGCTAACCTGTCAGCAGAGGACAAAGCTCGCCTGCAACCGGTTCTCGACGCATTGCCCAAATCCGACGTACCAGTTTTCACCGCGGCACCACGTAAGTTTGTGAAAGAATGGACGATGGATGAACTGGTGCCAATGTTGCAAACCGGCTTGAAGAATCGTGATTTCGAACATGGCAGACAGATGTTCGGTGCGGCGAACTGCTTCGCCTGCCACCGCTTCGACAACCAGGGCGGATCTGTTGGTCCTGACTTGACGAGTCTATCCGGTCGCTTCAGCAGTCGCGACATTCTGGAATCCGTGATGGAGCCAAGCAAGCAAATCAGCGACCAGTACGGCAGTGTTCAGATTATGACCATCGACGGAAAAGTCATCACCGGCCGCATTGTGAATCTGGCAGGAGACTCGATCCGCGTACAAACGGACATGATGAAGCCCGGCGACCTGACGGGAGTTGACCGAAAGCAAATCGAAGAGATGGTCGATTCAAAAATCTCAATGATGCCCAAAGGTCTGCTGAACACGCTGGAGAAAGAAGAAATCCTTGACCTGATGGCCTATCTGCTAAGCCGAGGCGACCACAGCAACACGATGTTCGCCCCGCGAAAATAAAAGCGGTCGTTGGGACATGACGTTTGAGGGAAGAGTCACTGGCCGTTGAAATGTCGCCATCTCCAGCCGATGTAAAACGACCATTAACCAGTCGCTGAAGAGACACCCCAAATGATGGCAAAAATGATGAGGCCGATGGCAACAGAGATCAGAATTTGAAAGAGGTATACCAAACTCGCTCGGCCAAGAGTTGTTGGAATCATCACTTCGTATGTCTTGATGGTTATTGCCAGGCCCAGAAGAAAGCTGACGGACAGAATAACTGCCTGTGGGAGCTGTGCCATGCCCCCCACTAATCCGAAACCGAAATTGACGGCGAAGCTAATCACGGTAGAGACAAGAATTATCGCACAGGCGCTGCTGAACTCTGGTTCAGGAACGGCAGCACCACTCGAATCCCGAGTGATGCTCATGTTCGCCGGGGCGCCGTACGGATTGTCGTCGTCGCCCCGATCCAGAAAGTCTGAGTCGCCGGAATAGGAATCGGCGTATTCGTTGCCCGGTCCATCACCGAGAACTTTGTTAGCGAGCCCAATGGCGGCACGCAAAAT
>CAYZYB010001089.1:0-2426 GCA_964481505.1 uncultured Planctomycetaceae bacterium
TTTCGGTTTCGTCAAGCGCGGACGGTTTGGCCTTGAGCATGATGTCACGCGTACGCTCGTAGTTATCCATCAACCGCTCGCCAGCCATGTCCGGGTTGCGTTGCAGACAGGCCTCGGCGATTTCGGAATGTTCGTCCTGCGGTCGTCTTCGTTTGGGAGCGACAAACACCGCTAACTGCCGATAACGATCCGCCTGGTCATGAAGTTGTTGGCAGAACCGAATCATCCAGCTGGAATCGCAGGCAGAAATCAGTTCCATGTGGAATGCTCGATGAGCAAACTCCCAATCCGGATTGGCTTCCCGCCCCGCGTCATCTAGGCACCGTTCCGTTGTGTTGAGTCGATGCTGGGCAAGGACGACACGTTCTTCCCATGCGGCATCGCCATGTTGAATGGCTTCACTAAGTGCTCGCGATTCCAGCCATTCACGTGTTTTGTAAAGTTCGAGCAATTCTTCTCGACTGACATTCGGAACATAGAAACCGCGATTGTCCGTATTGATCACCAGCGCATTAGCCGAAAGACGATTCAACGCTTCACGGACAGGACTGGCGCTGGACTCATAGCGAGCTCGCAACGTTTCGACTCGCAGACGTTCGCCGGGCTTGAGTTCTCCACGAAGAATGTCGCTGCGAATCAGGTCGTAGACCGTCGTTGCGATCGTTTGGGAAGATCCTGCTTGTAGTTTGGGTCTCGGCATGAGGTTCCTGTATCTCGTTGAACGGCAGGGCGTCGGTATTTCTGATTGACTGTCGATGATGCGTGCGCGGCCTGTCATTCGGCAGCCACCAACGCAAGCACCTTCGACTGCCGTTAAACGACAAGTGGTACCGGGTTTCGCGACGCTCCACCCGGCCAGCGAATTCCTTTTTTACGAATCGATTTGCGACTGTGAGCTGTCGTCGGTGTCGACGTTTGCTTCGCCCTGAGTGCTGGTATTGCCGCTGAATTGTATTCCTGCGCCCTGAGCACGCGACAGGTATTCATTGGCGACAGCTCCGCCTCCACGTCCCGCTTTGTTGTTGGAAAACTGAACAGACTTCATTTGCAGGACTCCACTGTCAGCGTTCGCGATGCCTCCGCCTTTCAGTAGAGCTTCATTACCTTCGAAGCGGCTATTCGTCACGTTGACGATCGTGTTTTCCAACTGAGATGCTCGGCTGATGATGTATGTTGCACCGCCGTGTCCATCGGTTTTGTTGCCGGTGAACGTGCAGTTTTCGATTTGTGGTCGAGAACCGTAGTCGAAGTAAACCGCTCCGCCTCGCCACTTGGCAAAGTTGTCGGTGAACGTGCAGCCGATCAGTTGAGACTTCACGCCGACTCGGTCGACGATCGCTCCACCGCTTTCCGCGGAGTTGTCTTTGAAAACGACGTTGCGGAAGGTTGGGTTGCTGCGGTCATAGTTATAGACGGCTCCACCTTCGACGGCAGTGTTCTGCAAAAAGGCACAGTTCGAAAGATGAACGGTCAGCCCCGTCGCCCAGCCGGTTGGGGCTTTCTGACGATGGCGAGCATAATTCACCATGCCGCCACCCTTGGCGTGATAAGCCTGGCCGTTGGCGTTTCCGTGAGCAATCACGAATCCGTCCAGCGACGCGCCGGAGGCTCCGACCAAAACGTGGTACGAGTTATCGCTGTTGTCGCCCGGCTTGCCGATGTCTCCACTGAGCATCGTCGTGGCTTTTGGTCGCTGATCGCGAGACGTTTCGTTGCCTTTGAAGCCGCCGAAAAGGGCGACGTCGTTTCTCAACTGAATCGACGTTGTGCGGTCGCTGCCGTCGGTCGGCAGATAGCGTCCGGATGTGACCCAGACTTCGGCCTTCGTTCGGTAGGCCAGTTCGATCGCAGGCTGCAACGTTCGGAAGGCTGTTTGCCACGAACGTCCGTCCTGCTGACCCTGGTTGTCGCTGTTGACGTAGACGGTTTTCAGCCGTTCTGACTGAGTTGTTTTTTGTCGTTCGAGAGCTCCAATGTCGGCCGGTGCGGTTCCCTGTCGAGCCGTCTTGCCGAGGTCTCCCATGGCCGCCACGATCGCTGAAACCGGGCCATCAGGAATGCCGGTGTCGTCATAGCGGTCTCGATCAAAGCGGTCGGTCAAAGGAGCCGCCAGGCCATTCGCTTTGTCGATGCAGGGCGAATTGTCGGCCAGCGAAAAGTCGCCGTTTTCCGGATCAACGAACAGCGGATCGGCGTCGAAGTTTCCGTCGCCAAAATAACCACCTTCGATGCAGGAAAACGTGACAACAGGACTGTTGTCGTGCCAGTTGACGATTTCCGCCGGGCCGTTTTCACACGTGTTGCCCCAGATGATCGTGTTGGTGACAACCGGATTGTTCGCCGGGCCACTGCCCTGATACAAAGCGGCTCCCATGTCGATCGCGTGATTGCCGTAGAACGTGCAGTTGGTAATGATCGGGCTGGAC
>CAYZYB010001090.1:0-2419 GCA_964481505.1 uncultured Planctomycetaceae bacterium
AGCGAGGGGTTGCTGAGCGTTCGCGACTGCGAAACAGAGCAATGTGGTCGACATGACGGACAGAATACGCATCATCAAAGAAAACTCCGGTAAAGGTAGGCACGAGTCGATTCAGCGTAAACCCGGATGTCTGACACAGCCGGGCAGTTCCGTTGATGACAATTCTCGCTGACGTGAAATCTCGGTCTTGCCGGACAGCACGCCACATATTAAACCATGTCTAGGCTGAGGAAAGAATGCACAGCCACGAATCTCTGCCCATTGCCCTGCCATTGCCGAAGGAGTCTCTCAAATGCGACCTCAGTTACTGTCTTGTGCTGCTTTCACCTTCCTGGTCAGCTTCACGGCATCGGTCACAACAGCAAATGACTGGCCACAGTTTCTGGGGCCCAACCGAAATGGCGTGTCTGCAGAAACGAATCTTCTGGACACCTTTCCCGAAGACGGTCCGGAAATACTCTGGCGACAGCCATTGGGCCCCGGCATGTCCGGAATAGCGGTCGCTGGCGATTCTGTCTTTACCTTATATCAGGACGCTGAGAAGCAGTATCTGATCGCCCTTGATGTTGCTGATGGCAAGAAGAAGTGGGAGCAAGCCGTCGCGCCGGTCTACCAAAATGCCATGGGCAACGGACCGCGGGCAACTCCGACCGTTCACGAAGGAACTGTCTACGCGTACACCGGCGAAGGCATTCTGGTTGCTGCCGACGCCGAAACAGGGAAGGTTGCCTGGTCAACGAATGCCGTCAAGGAGTTGTTTGGCAAAGTGATGGACTACGGCATGGCTTCATCACCGCTAATCGCAGGCGGTAACGTTGTTGTGCAGGTCGGATCTCATCGTGGAACCGTCGCAGCGTTCGATTTGAAGGAAGGCAAACTTGCCTGGAAAGCAGCAGAAGGCGACGCCGGCTATTCTTCGCCCATCATCGCCACACTCGGCGGCAAACAACAGATCATCGCATTTGCTGGCACAGAAGTTCTGGGAATCGACTCTGCCGATGGCGAAGTGCTGTGGAAGCATGCCTACGAAACAGACTTCGGCTGCAACACCGCGTGTCCTCTTGTCATCAGCGAAGACCGACTTCTGGTTTCTGCCGGAGAAAATCACGGCTCCACAATCTTAAAGATCACCGATTCGGACGGCACGCTAAAGGCATCCGCGGAGTGGGAGTCTTTCGGTAAAGAAAGTGCATTGCGTGCTGAGTGGCAGACGCCGGTGCAACTGGATGGCCATCTCTATGCCCTGGACAACATGGGCAGCGCCGGACCGATTACGAACCTGGTCTGCCTGCGACTTTCAGATCACGAAAAAGTATGGTCCGAAGATCGTTTTGGAAAATCGAACCTTATTCTTGCCGATGGCAAACTGTTCATCAGTACGATGCGTGGGGAGTTGCTAATCGCCAGGGCCTCGCCCAAAGGATTTGAAGAAACGGCACGAGCAATCGTGCTGGGCATGACACGTCAGGCTCCTGTGATTGCCAATGGCAAACTGTATCTCCGGGACGAAAAAGAAATCGTCTGCCTGAACGTGAAGGCATCACAGGAGAAAGAATAGCAGAGCTCGACTCAGGCAAATTGAGTGCGATGTCCTTCCGCACTGCATATTCCGTCGCTGCATTGGCGTTACGCTTCGGGCTGTCGTTCGCCGAGTTCTCGATCAAGGTCGAGCATCGCGGAAGGGTCATCCTGCAGCATTTCGAACTTCGCGACAATTTCGCGAACGCTCTTTTCTTCTTCCACCTGTTCTGTAATGAACCACTGCAGTTCAACAAGCGCCGCAAATGCTTTTTCGGTGTGCGCTAGCTCGTAGAGTTCGTTGATCGATTCACTGACAGCATGCTCCTGCTCCAAAGCACAGGCAAAAACCTGGGGAATCGAAGTGAAATCACGGCGGGGCGCTGGGAGTGCTTCGAGCTTCACCTCACAACCGCGCGCGATCAGAAAGTTGTAGAGCTTCATGGCGTGGCCCTGTTCTTCCTGACTTTGGATCTGCATCCATTGTGCACTGCCAAGAAAGTTGTTGAGTTCGCAATAGGCAGACATGCCGAGATAGGCGTATGACGAGCTCAGCTCCATCTGGATTTGTCGGTTAAGAGCGTCCTGAACAACCTGTGGTAACATTTTTATCTCCGGTGAATGATTTTTGCCGGATTATAGGTCGGAATCGACCGCTGACTACCCGGAGGCCGCCACGAATTTTCTTAGTCGGTGTTTTCCTGGCGTCAGGCGAGGCGTTCAGTTGAATACCAATTCGCAAAGATTCCCTGATGCGGAAGCTCGGCTCTTTTTTTCAACCTTGAATCCTGCATTCCCCGGTTTCGTCGCAAAGCCGGATTCTCCGGACGAGCGAACGCCTTTTTTCATGTCAGTTCGAGATCGACGAATACGCGTTGAATAGCCTGTACTTCGATGTAGG
>CAYZYB010001091.1:0-2418 GCA_964481505.1 uncultured Planctomycetaceae bacterium
CAAAGCATCCTGTGCTGTTTAAGGATGGTTATCCCACCGATGATTCGCAATACAACACAGCGACAGAGTTCCTGATCAATGCTTCGTTCGCAAACGGTAAGCAAATCGAAATTCGTCATGATCGGAACAATGGAATTCTCTTCGAAGGAACCAAAGGGCGGATCTTTGTGAACCGAGGAAGGCTAACGGGTAAGGCGGTTGAGGAGCTGGAATCCAACCCGTTGCCAGACGGAGCTCTCGAAAGCGCTTACAAGAATCGCCCCCTGACGGATCACTTCCGCAATTTCTTCGAAAGTGTTGTGGAACGACAAGAACCGATTTCGGATGTCTTCAGTCATCACCGTGCGCTGTCGACCTGCCATCTCGCCGGAATCGCCGCGCGGCTGGGACGAAGAATCACGTGGGATCCGAAAGCGGAAGCCATCATTGGCGATCCGATGGCACAGGGATTGGTGGCGCGTGAGTACCGCAAAGGATTTGCAATCGAGGGTTAGGCGCCGTGGCTCGGTGACGCTCTTTTTTTCGGCGGAATCAGCCGCGCAATTCCAATAGTGGCGATTATGGCGGAATACCCTTTCGCCCCGCGTTAAATGAGCGTTTGGACGAGCGTTCCCTGTTGGAATCTTCTGCATCGCCCGTCATACTTAAGGCGGTATTTGTGTCGTTACTGGTAGCTAGTACCAGCGAGGATTCTCTAAGGGACCGAGAGATGTTGAAACAGATTGCGTTGAATTTGCTTGCAGGTAAAAGACGTTCGCGACGGCGTCATGGTGTTCACGCAGCGGCTGCGGCCGAGGTGTCGCCGGCTGAAGTGCTGGAGTCTCGACAACTGCTCACGCTGGGACTTAACGTTGATCTAACAACGATCGCGAGCGATCGGTCGGATGATCTGCGTTGGCATGGAAGTACGGATCCGGCAGACGCTCCTTTCGATACCATTCGTTATCTAAGTGGAACTGTGACATCGTTGCAGGGATTTGATGGTGGCGAGTTGCTTGCTAATCCGTCCGACCTGACCTTTGAAGTTGGTTCTCAGGACGCACAGAATCCTGAAGAAGTGCTAAGTCGGTCGTTCTTCGATGACGGTGTTGAGGACGGTGTTGCCGATGCCAGATACTCTTTTGATAGCCAGTCTGGATTGCCTCTGCTGAGTTTGAAGTATCGCGACGTTGTCTTCGCGCACTGGCAACTTTCCGGAGTTTCGATGGAAATCGCTCCCGATGGAACGACGACCGCGTCCGCAACTGTTAACAGTCCGACCATTGGCGACATTCCTCTCGAAGACCGCCAGCCGGAACTGTTCTCGTTAATCCGCAGTTCCATCCGAAGCAGTAGCAGTCCTTCTTCCGGTGCCGCAACCATCAATCTGGGGACATTCGACGCCGGGTTACCGTGGGTCGGTTCTGTAGACGGGGAGGTGTTTGGGTCAACTGGTATGGTCGAATCAATTGACAGTGTGCCGGGCGTAAAGACATTCGCTGAGCATTGGAATTACAGTGCTCCGGTCTCAAATCCCATCAGTCCGGCAGGCACGGACTGGTTTAGAGCTGACCTGCAGGCTGGTGAAGAATATGTTGTGCGGCTAGTTCAGGACGGTGCCCACGAAAATTCAACCGGTGAACTCACCGTGTGGACCGAAGACGATCAGGAGCTGGCATCCGGCAGCAGTCGAGATCCTGTCCGGTTGACGTTTACGCCGCAGAGTGCCGGGACGACATACTTTGAAGTGAAGCTACAACCGTTCGCATCGGGCACGTACACGTTATCTATTGTTCCATCCAGTATCGCTTCGCTAAACACATTCGTCACTGGTGACACATTGAACTGGACGCCCGAATTTGATTCGTCTGGTAGTGTCATCCCAGCCGATGGCTACCGCATTCAAATCGAATCGGGTGGGCAGACGATCTACCAGGTCGACGTTGACGGCGACACGCTACAGCATTCTTTAGCGGGACGTTTGGGACTGGGCAGAAACGCGATTTCTGTAAGTCGTCTTGAAAACCTGAATGCCGTTTCAACCAGCGATCGTCTCACGATCGATGGCGTGAGGACACGCGGCGTGCTGCATGCTCTTGATGAGACGAACACGTTTCACTGGAATGACATTCCCGGAGCTGTGAAGTACGAGCTTTATTTGCGACGGGGGCGCACGATCACAGTCAACGAAGGCACCAGCTACACTCTGCTGGAAACGGAAGCTCTGGGCTGGCACGAAGCGTATGTTCGTGGTGTCGGAGAAGATGGGGAACGCGGTTTCTGGAGTCCTGCGGTCAACTACTTTTCGAAAAGCGTGGTACAAAATGTTGCGGCCGACGTGACGAACCCTGAACGCCCCGCGTTGTCGTGGGATCGCATGATCAGTGCGGCTACGTTTGAAGTGCTGATCAACAATGTTGGCACGGGTGAGCTGGGGGT
>CAYZYB010001092.1:0-2418 GCA_964481505.1 uncultured Planctomycetaceae bacterium
GAACCGTGGTCTGCGGAAATTTCGAGCTCCGGAAGTTGCAGCAACGTGTATCACTGCTGCCTTTCTGATGAGCTTTCTCGCATGATCACCGGCTACATCGGGGCGACGTTCATGTCGCGATCCGAAGCCGATGGGAGGCTACTGTTTGTCAATGCGGCGCGGCCGGACGAAAGAATCAATGCGGCTGATTTCGACTTCGGTGTTCAAAGCGGTATCGAAGCCGGAGTGATTGCGCACGGTGAAATTTCCGATATCGAATTTCGATTTCTAAACGTCGGTGATATTTCCGACACACGTCGACAGGCGTTCACAGGAAACGGTGCGCCAATCATCACTCCGACGGGCGCCAGCATTCCGGGCAGTCGCCTGGGCAGGGTGAGCTACGATTCAGCGATGAACAGCTTTGAAGCGAATCTGCGGTACCGTTACGGCGGTGGAAGTCGCTGGTGGACGTTTCTGGCGGGTTTCCGTTATCTGAATGTCAACGAAACGCTGTCCGGACGCTTTTCGGCGCCGGGGACAGCGGCTGTTGACGCCGCTGTTGTGGATGTTGACAACCATCTCTTCGGCATACAGATTGGTGCGGACAGAACGCTGTTCGGCGATTGTTCTTACGATCTGAGTTGCTATGGTCGAATTGGCGTTTACGGAAACGATAGCAGTACGGGTTTTCAATTGCGGAACTCTACGCCGGGCTCTCCCTCATTTTCAGCAGGTGGAAGCGGTGGGCAGACGTCGTTTGCAGCTGAATTTGGCGTGAAAGCCACTTACCGATTGGCCGAAGCCTGGAATCTGTACGGTCGCTACCAGGTCTTGTTTATCGAAGACGTGGCACTTGCGAGTCACCAGGTCAACAATCGCCACAGCGCCCGCGGCGAACTGACATACCATGGTGCGACCTTCGGACTTGAGTACATCTATTGATGCCGCTACTCATAGTGCGCCGCAACAACTTGCGGTGACTGCGATTGCCGTGAGAGAACGGTTGGCTACGCGTGCTGCGGATGAATTCGCCGGGCTTTTCAGGACGTCAAGACCTGAACGGTCTGTCGTTCTGCGTTTCGGAGGCGAGAACCCCCTTCGAGTCGGAAGGCTCTTAAAGATTGCATAGCGAAAGCAATTGCTGGCTGGCTGCGCGAAACTGGGTTCTGCGTGATAATACGAAAGGCTCCGACACCTTCGCGCTGTTCGATGTCGCGCGTCAGCCGTTCGGAGAAAATCTAACCGGCATTGTGCTTGATATGCTGGCACGTATTGGTGTCGTGCTGCTGTTGTTCGAAGTTGGACTGATTTTCGCTCAGGTCGGACAGGGTTTAAAGATGCCGGATGGTTCGAGCGTCGTTGACAAAGGTACGTTATCGGCGATTGTGGTCATGGTGATGGTTACCACGATGATCACGCCACCATTGCTGAAGTGGGCCATGAAACCGGATGAATCGCCGGAGGCATCTGATTAGTTTCGACTGACTTTGGACCTGGACGTCTTCTACGCTGTCTTCAGGGATTGCTTCTTATTGTGTGGTTGAGGCGTCTTGTGTCTCGGATACCGAACCGGAGCTGTCAGAGTCCAGGCTTCATAATTCGGCCCACACGTTGTCGCCATCACCGCGGGGACGACAATTGATAGAGCACAACCGATCGAAAGCGGAAGCAATCCGAATTCGGTGGCTACGGAGATGACGCCCGAAACACCCACCATGCAAAACGGAATCAGCCAGACTTTGTCAAATTCCGGAACGATGAAATGGCCCGTCGCCCAACGAGCGGTGAAGCCCAGATGCGAAGACTGCTTTGAGCGATAGGCGACGACTCGCAGCAGCCCCATTAACACCGCGGCAGCTGGCAACAGCATGGCTGCGTGTGGTGACCAGGGGACCAACGTGAGCCATACAAACAGCAACAGACCATACGCCCAGGTCCTGCGACCAAGCCTGCTGATACGTTCGGAAACCACTTTGTGTCGAATCTGCGGGTGAAGAACTTCATAGGTGGGAGTGGTTTTTCGCATCTCAGTCGGATCAATATTGGTTGTCAGATGAAACGCTGGAACCTCCTTCAACACGAAATCCATTCGCCACCAGACAGCGATGATCGCCAGTGCCATGAGCAAAACGGTGAGCACAATCATGACGGAACCGGGAATGTACTGACTCGCATGGATCATCAGCCCGACGACCATCAATGGAACGTAGTCACACCAGTCCCATTTTCTGAACACGGTCACATAGCCGCCAATCGCCCAGATCAAAACGTACGTCACCGGCGGCAGTATCAAGGCGGCTGCAAGGAATTGAGTTGCCTGTAGCATCACGTCGGGTGAAACGACCGCCTTTTTTGCGAGGAGCAAAAAGAACCCGGCGTGCGTCGCGGCCAACGCGGTTATCCCGCCGAGCGGCAGAGCATCGCGAAGTGTTGGGT
>CAYZYB010001093.1:0-2417 GCA_964481505.1 uncultured Planctomycetaceae bacterium
TTGTTCCCCATCACTTGTCGGTTCGAACTTCTGCCATAGTGGGGCATATTCGAATGGGCATTCGAGCAACTCCAAGTCTTCATTGCCCCACGTGTCTTGCTCTTCCCCGACGCCTTCGGGGGGATAAAGCAGTTCGTGGTTGAGAAGACGACAGTATCTACTGAGTTCGTAGAACTCGTCCGCAAGCTCGAGGAGCAGATCCCGGACCTGAATGTACTGTGGCAAACTCATATCAACTACCCTCCTTCATTCCGTTCAATGTCGGATTTGCAATCTGTAAGAGTTCGTCTTCAGGCTCTTCACCAAGGCGCCTGTAAAGCTCAACAACTGATCGAGCGACGACAGTTATCTTGTGCGCCCGTGGCGACAGCGGTTTTTCCGCTGAAAGAAATACCTCCGCAGCATTTGCAATTCGATAAACTGCGTTGGACGTTGGATGGAAAGAAAACTGTTTTTCGATACGAGGCAGCAACTCCGATGCTGAAACGGCTGACGATTCCAGTTCCTTTTTGTTGGATAAAAGCCACGCACTTAATTGCACGACTTGTTCTTGTTTGAGTGTGTTCTTTCGGTTCAATTTGATTCTCCTTGGATCGCCAAAATCGGCGCATATTGCGAAACAGTTACCGCTGGTGAGGACCACCCTCATCAGGCTTACTTCATGGGGCTTGGCGAGGCGTTATTCGGACTTCCGCATTACTGCGTGCGGACGGTCTCCGCAAATTGCGACTTGCCATTTGCGAAGTGAAGATCTGCGAACAGGTTAGATGTCAGGCTTGTGTCTTTAGACACTTTTGGTCACCGTGCCGATTCAGCCCGAGAACTCGTTAAGTGACTTGTTGCTCTTCATTGCCGGAAGTTGCATTTTCGCAAGACTTGCAACCGTATTCTGCTTCAAACACAGAAGCCAAGGTCTCTCGTACGAAGGACATGTGGCGTTCAATTGTCTGAGGTGATTCGTAGCAATGCCGGTCGGGTAAAAAAATCTGGGCACCCGAATACAACGACGCCGATTCGCAACCGAACTTACCTCGCAGTACCTCGCTGACAGATAGCCGTAACGCCTTGTGTGGACGTGCTTCAAATTCGACGTGCTTCGACTTGACGCTTTGAGTCAGACCGTGATAAATCCGTCGCAGTCTGCCCGTTGAGTAGCTCGAGCTTTGATCGCATAGAGGGTCGCCGGATGCGGTGTGAAACAAATGAGATGCGTTTACCAACCGAGCGTTTTTGATGGCTCGATTGACAATCGCTCTCGTCTCAGGCCACAAGAACACATTGATGTACCGATTCGTCCGTGGAAAGATGGAAACCAACGCCTTCGGTAATCCTGTTTCGCTGTCGAATAGAAAGTCTGTCAGCTTAAGCCTGCCCAGCACTGAGAAACCTTGCCCCGTGTTGAGTGACAGATAGAAAAGAAGACGCTGCTTCTCATTTGCGTGAGCATTTAACAGCACCAAGTCAGAAATACTGCATGGCTCAGGACGAGCAATTCGCCAATCACCATCCAGTGAATGAGCATGTCGATGCAGACTGCGGAGCCCATTTGGAACTCGCCAGTCAAACTGCTCCGAGACACCGAGCCAGTCAAAGAATCGCATAAGCTCTTGAATGCAGTTGCGACAGTAGTGTTTCGATGCTCGCCGAACGCTGTCTAATTCTGGGCGTTGCCGCCAATAGTCGATCAGTTCTTGGCATCGACTCAGCGTCAAAGACGTGAGAGCAGAATCCGTTGAGTGGCGAATAAGCGTGGTAACGAGCGATTGCCGATTGTTGTTCGTGGACGAATGCTCAGGAGAACTGGGGGCTAAGGACTTTCGGTAAGCTCGAAGAACGCCGTGGAACGATTCGTCATTTTGGTGAACTTGGTCTGTGGTTTCTTGCTGTTTCATAGGTGGTCCTCTGGCTCGATTGGTTTTCACGATATTGGAATTGGTTAGCGCAGAACTCCCCCGTGAAATGACAAACTGCCATTTCCGAAGTGAAGATCTCAGGGTGATGTTGTGTGTTGTGCTGTCTTGCACGGCTCTTGTCCGGATAGCCGGTTTTGGGTTGCTTCAAATCGAATCAATTGGGCATGGTGATCTCCTTAGGTCATCGCATATCGCTAGACAGTTGACTAGCGAAGGTGTGAAGCGGACTCGCCGATGGCGGACTGGGAGTCGAAGACGTGACAAGGAAGCGATAGATTCCTTGTCACTGACTTGCATTGTACGAGGTCAATCTCGTGCTTGTTATGCGAAAGTCGTTTCACTCAGGAAGTGAATCGAGATCAGCGAATGGAACGAGGTTCTTCACTCTGCACGCTCTCCCAACTTCTTCGATTAACTCTTGAAGGCACATTAGGTCGCAGTCAAGGTTTCCACGCCTGTACTCGAATGTGAATGGCTCCCCCGTGTCTTCACACATGACTCCAC
>CAYZYB010001094.1:0-2417 GCA_964481505.1 uncultured Planctomycetaceae bacterium
GACAGCACGGGTGCGGTTAACTACATGGTGATGGAATTCATGCGCGGAGTAAGCCTGCATGAACTTGTCGCGCTGCATGGTCCCGTTCGCTGGGCCATGGCATGTGATATGTTCTGCCAGGTCGCCGCGGGGCTCGGAGCAGCCCACAAAAAAGGGATCATCCATCGAGACATTAAGCCTGCGAATGTACTGATTGACAAAAACGGCATCACAAAAGTGCTCGACTTCGGCCTGGCAAAGTTGTCCGACAACGACGCGGAAGAATTTTCTCTGGCGATGATTTTTGGCCACGATTGCCTGGGAACGCCGGACTACATCGCTCCCGAACAGGCAAAAGACAGCGACAAAATCGACCTCACCGCTGACATCTACAGTATGGGCTGCACCATGTATGTTGCCCTGACGGGGCGAATACCATTTCCGCAAAAGACAAATTCGGCGAAAATCAAAGCCCACCGCACAACTACGGCCCGTTCGATCAGTGAGATTCGGAAAGAGATTCCTGCCGAAGTTGTGGCTGTGGTTGAAAAGATGATGGCCAAGAATCCGGCCGATCGCTATCAGTCCACGAAAGAGGTAATCAACGACTTGAAGCCGTTTCGCAAACGCCGACCGGTCAATTTCGAATTCCGCCAACTGGTCACATTGCGAGCCAAGCAGGCTCGGGACAAAGAGAACGCCGCACAAAAATCTGCCGCAGTGGCGGCTCCGCGGTCATCCATCACGTCAGCGGCTGCCTGGCTGCAGAATTCCGGGCATCACCTGGAATCAGAAGTTGCCACATTCTCCGGGGGCGAAACGCCAGCAACTAAGGAAGCCGCGCCAGAGAAAAGAAAACCGCGACCGACTGGAAACGGAACTCCCCGACAGTTTACTCCACCGCCGGCACCGCCTAAGCGAGCAGCTCCGTCAAAGGTCAATGTACCGCGAGGCTGGTCGGTACGTCGATTGAAGTCGAAGCAGAAGAACAACCTCCCGCTCACGCGCGTTAAGACCCGGGTAGGTTCGGCGCTCGAATGCGAAATCAAGATGCCGGGCACCGTCGTCGATTCCCGTCAGTGCTACATCGAATACGACGGAACCAGCTGGCAACTGCGCCAGGAGTCGCGAAGCCAACCAACGTTTGTCGATGGAAAGCCCGAGAGCTTCAAAACGTTAAAACATGGCTCAAAAGTAACGTTCAACGATGGAAGTGGCTTTCAGATTCTGAACGCTTCCGAGGCAGAGCAGGACAACAAATTCCGACGCAACATCCTGTTCCTTTTGGGACTTGGGTTAGCGGCAGGGATTCTTGTGGCGGTACTGCTGACCGTGTTTTAGCGTTCGCGACGATTGCGAACTCCGCCCGCGTTCACTCACCCGCAAACTCTGCCTGCGTGGAAAATTCTACGATGTCGTCGCTGTGAGACCCATGGCGGTGCTTATCCTGGCACACAACCAGAACGTGTGCAGCGATCGGCAAATACTGCCGATGAGAGAGACGCGGAGGTTTTTTGTATTCCGCCGCATCGATGCTGAGGGATGACTTTGTGTTCCTCAACTTTCAGCAATCGTGATCTCGACGCCTGAACGGATTCAGCTGCGTGCCAACAGCATGCGGAGTCAGAACCCCTTCCCCCGAATCCTTCCTCACGACATTCAGGTGTTCTCATGATTCAGGCAACCTCCAAAGCCAAACGCGTCAGTCGCAGAGCGGCAGCGGCTGAAGTCGCTCCCTCCTCCCATCCCGCGACTCGACGCATGACGGGTACAGATTCTGTTGTGCCGCGACCTCCGATTCAGTTGCACCGGAAGGATTCAAAGCAGGTTAGAAAGGTCCAGCAGCTCAAGAAGGTCCGTCAGCGGATTGAAGAACTGATTCTGCTGAACGACCGCCAGCTATGCCAACAGCTTGTTGGTGGGCTGAGTCAAACAGAAAAGAAGACTTACCGCGAAGAATCGAATCGACTGATCTCCGAAGTACGACGTCTGGTGGGAGCAACTCCTCCGACAGCATCGGCCGAAGATCTTGACCGCTGGACGATGGGAAGTCGGTCCGCAAAGGTCGCCACACAACAGGTTCGCATTCGTCTGTCCGCGACGGTGACCAGAATTCTGAAGGCATTCGGCGATACCGGAAAACGTCCTGGCGAAATCGTTGAGCGGGCTTTGTGGAACGATCCTGACATCCAGGACGCGGCTCTGCTGCTACAGATCGATCAGCCACACAGAACGACGTAAACACGGTCAGATCCCCGATCGTTCCAGCAGCACCACGTCGTGATCCGGAAAGACAATGTCTGCCTGCCAGCTCTTGGCCAGCCAGGTAAATGTGTCGCACGAAAAGAAGCTGACATGTGTTGGGTCGTTCTTGTAGTGCCACGTGGCGAATGAGTCTTTGTCACGCGCCCGCTTTGTCATGATGCCCAGCATTCCCC
>CAYZYB010001095.1:0-2411 GCA_964481505.1 uncultured Planctomycetaceae bacterium
CCTTTAGACAGCAAATTGCCCACTCAGCAATCCGCGACATCCTCTGTTCAGCCATGGATTTGGGATGACCAAAGCTGCGGCATTGCAGCAGCTTTCTGTTGCCCAATTCGTCTTAAATGTACACAACGCGACGATAAGATCCGTCAGGTTATCGCGAGTCTTCCTCAAGCAATTCCAGGACTCTGCTGAGTGGAATGGCGAAGACGCCTTCGCGAGATCGGCGGGCGATGTTGATGCCGATCAGGCTTCCATCGAACGCGATAAGCGGCCCTCCCATTTCTGCGGGCTGTAAGGGAAGGTCATGCTGGATGACGCCGGCAAACGACGTGCGTCGAACGCTAAGTATTCCGGCGCGTCCATCAAGGAATTCGGCACGGCTCAGCAGTTTGGTCGCCGGATGCCTCAGCTGACCAAACTTTGAATACTCCACCCCCTCGCGTTCGAAGACAAATTCAACCCAATCTCCAGGCTGGTACGGTTTTATTGCATCCGCGACTTCATTCAGGCGCCTTGTTTCTTTTCCGGAAACAGCCAGCACCGCGTCTCCCGGTTGTAGCCCTGCTTCCGACGCAGCGCTTTCCGGCGAAACGCGTTCCACTACAAGACGGCGACCGGAAGTCGTCAGCAAGCACCCAATCCGTGGCGCCGTCCCAGGTTCATCGAAGTTCGGCCGCCCCACAATGCCTGGATCACGGCGAAATGGCCCGCGCCCTCCATAGACCAGATCCCCGAGGTCCGCCGTTCGCGAATTTGATATCGCGTCGTCAGGGTCGCCAGGTAATTCTGCCTTCAAGAAAGCAATATCCAGCTGTTGGTGGGCCGTTTTTCTCGTGAGGCCCGTAATGTTTCCCTCCCTGTTGCGAATCCGATAGCGGCCGTCAGGCTTCAGCAAACTCAGCTTAGTCACAACAATGCCGGAACGAAGAATCGTGCCCAACGCAACCACGTTGGACATTTCATCAATCAGTTCCACAGTGCGAGAGTCCCATGTTTCCAGCACCCGTTGCGGAGCTGTAACCTCTGCCTTCGAAACTGCCGGTGATGGTGAAT
This sequence comes from uncultured Planctomycetaceae bacterium, assembly GCA_964481505.1. GTDB lineage: Bacteria > Planctomycetota > Planctomycetia > Planctomycetales > Planctomycetaceae > Fuerstiella. The sequence continues at coordinate 1,051 of CAYZYB010001095.1, forward strand.
TCTGCAGCTTGCGAATGTCAATCGTCTTCAACAGCGCGTCACGGCATGCGTGGATGGTCAGGTGCACATTGACGGTTCGGTTAACACCAATCCTCTGGTGAATTCCTAATAATCGTTTGTCGAATGAGAAGAGTGGTCCTCCGGAATCGCCGGCCGTCAAAGCGCACGTACTCCTGATGTTCGCTTCGTTTCGATTTACCAAACTGCCCAATCGAACGACCGCCTGATTCGCTGGTCCGTCGTGTGCCGGAAATCCAAACGCCAGCAATGACTTCCCCGCAGGGCGACCGATTGCGATGGCAGCGACTGAGAACTCTCCTGGCGCAGCAGGTGAGTCGGCGGAAATCTTGAGTAATGCGACGTCCTTTTGTCGGTTAATGCAAATGACGCCTGCCTGTCGTACTACACCATTGGATAGGCGAACCGTGACGCGTGAGTCCGGCTTTCCCAGACCGTGAGCTACAGTGAGAAGGTGTCCGTCACTGGATATGACAACCCCGGAAGACAGCTCACCGGCACTATCCACTTGAACAGTGCAGCTTCGTAGATCCAGCACCGCCCCTTTCAAACGTCTGTCGATGGGTTCAGTGCTTTGACCACTTAGCGCCTGCGACAATGGAAGCAGTAGCAGTGTGGTCAGTATTAGGGATTTCAATCTCAGCATGGTGCCTGAATCTGCACAGGGAGCATCGAACCACGCCCAGGATAACCAGTTTTACTACCAGACTGAAGAAACATCACTGGTGAAACCGTCGTTTCTGTCGCCGCAGAGTTGCCGCTGCTGTTCTGACTGCAACGCCTCCATCGATTGGAGCGGACTGTTTCGGCTGCTGGCCAAAGCAGCATTGCTGTTTTTTGGATCAAATTTGCAAGACGACCGATAGCCCGCGTAACACACCGACTACGCAATTATGGAGAACCTCATAACTTTTAACGGCTCAGAATGTGCCGTTAAACTTACCCCTGCTTACCCGGTGTGAACAACAGCTTGAGGTCCAGGGGATCGTGGGAAGCAGGTAACAGCGGACCTCGTTGACAGCGTTTTTCCGGGGGTGTAGATTTCTGCTGTGACGCGGTTCAAGCGAGTCCCGTCGCTGGTCTCTTTCTGCCGGATTGTTCAGCTGAGGAATTGTGACGGTGGTTCGGACAGCTGCTGTTTTGCTGATTGTGCATAGCTTTTCGGCTGCGGCAATTTCTGCGGACGACAAGCAAACACTTCAGCCTGAAGGGCGTTCAACAACAGAATTCGTTTTGGCATTGGGGAGTGGCCTGCCTAACCTTGTCATTCCACTCAAAAACGTTGCAACGAAGGAGCAAACAGAAGACGGCGGAGACGCAGTTGAGTTCGCATGGAAGCCGTC
>CAYZYB010001096.1:0-2408 GCA_964481505.1 uncultured Planctomycetaceae bacterium
TAATGGCAAGGGTGGTCGGGGTTGGAGCGAGGCACGAGCGAAACCCCGGGGTTTCCTTCGCGAGCTCAGTCCAACCCCGGCCACCCATTTCAAGTGCTACAATCTGCTACCACACCCGAGTGACAAGTCGGCGTGCGATTTCTTAGACACACTCAGTCATGGAATCCGAGAACGTTCGCGTCAGGCGCATCTGCTGCCAACCCGATTTCCGTGTACATGTTTTGTTGTGAGCAATCAGGGCTGCAACAAACCTGAACGGGGACATTTGGAATCGGTGGGCGGTTGCGATTATGTTTTGGTATGCTGATGGACTCGAGTCGAACACAAGCTTCCTATATCAGTTGGCCTAATGACAGTCGCAACCGCAACAATTGAAGATGTTCAGCATGCCGCGAAGACCATTCGTGAGCACCTTTCGCCGACCCCACTGATTCGTTCGTGGGCATTGGAGAAAGCACTCAACCTCCCTTCAACTCGGCGCGTTTGGTTGAAGGATTATGGCTGGACACCGGTGGGGTCGTTTAAGCTGATGGGAGCGCTGAACTGGGTCGCTCACTACGCTGCGGACATTGGTGATCGGCCAATCGCTGCTCATTCGTCGGGCAACTTTGCATCGGGTATTTCTTTTGCGGGCATGAAATACAACAAGCGAGTTGTCATCGTCATGCCGGAAGACGCTCCCCAGGTGAAGTTTCGCCTGACGCGATCCTTTGGTGCAGAAATTCGAACTTACGACAAAGACCGAGACCATGAAACGGGAGAACGCGATCGCCTGACCCGTGAAATTGCGGAAACCGAAGGAGCAGTTCAGGCATCTCCATATGACGATCCGCACGTCATTGCCGGAAACGGAGTGGGAGGCCTGGAAATCGTCGAAGAGCTTCGCAGGCAAAATCGCGGGCTATCACGATTTGTTTGCCAGGTAAGCGGCGGCGGTTTAATGGCGGGGCACGCTCTGTCAATTGCCGATGGTTTTCCGAACGCCAAAATCGTTGGCGTCGAACCGGATCAAGCCAACGACTTCTGTGAATCGCTCGCACAGGGGCGTCGCGTGCGGGTTGATCATCCACAGAGCATTTGCGACGGGTTGCTGTCGTATGACGTTGGCGAATACAACTGGCCCATCCTGAAACGCTGTGTGCATTCTGCCGTGAACGTTCCTGACCTGGAAACGCAGCAAGCCATGAAATGGATCTACGACAACCACGGCCTAAGAACAGAACCTTCCGGAGCCATCGCCGTTGCAGCATTACTGTCCGGTAAGCTGGATTGCGAAGGTGACGGCGATATCGTAGCCGTCGTCAGCGGTCGAAATGTGGACAACGAAGCCTTCCTGGATTGGATTGCCTAACGTCGCCTAAGCAATTCCACCGCTGCGATCTGAAGAGTACATTCACCTGCAACGTGCTCGTTGCATTCCTGAAATTCGTCTCTCAGGCAACCATCGTTTGATATTCTACTCGCCAGCGAACGTGGAGCATGACAGCTCACGCAGATTTGCCGCAAGCACCGGGCCAGGGCACGACCAAACCAGGAAGAACATGCTTTCGCGAACCGCGCGTTCTGCCGGATGACCGGCCATGTATCCTCGTCCTTTTGTCGCTGCCAGCCAGGCCTGAGCGGACCTAAGAACCAATGAATTCGCTAACTGGCGCAACTGTTCGACAGACTCCGCAGCAGTTTCTTTGTCGCCCGCAGCTGCGGCAAGGTCTTTTGTCAGACAGCGACATTCCGCGGTGAGTGGATCAACATACTCTTGCAACTCCGGACGATCGACAGCTTCCTCCGCGAACTTCCGCAACGTCCCCGCCGTCGCTCCCAAGGCCAGGGCAGACGTAGCAACAGATCCTGCGCCACCGCCGGTGCCATGTCGCATGACCCCAGCGACAGGCCCGTGCAACAACTCTTCGGCTTCGACGCGAACGTTATGCAGCTTGATTCCGCCGGTTTGCGACGCGTTGAGTCCCATCAATTCGATCGGGGGCTGGACATCCACACCTTCGCGATCTGTTGGCAGATAGACCAGGATCTCTCGCCCATCATCCAATGTGCCTCCGGTAACCAAAACGTCAGCTTGAGTCGCACTGGTTGCCCAGGGAGCCGTTCCGGAAAGTCGAAATCCGTTGCCGTCTGGTTCTGCAGCGACCAACGGCTTCCTGAGATGTTGTCCCGATGTGGTGAGATGTGAAATACCAACAGTGGCAAAGATTTGTCCCGACAATAAGCGAGGCAACAAAGACTGTTTGGCTACGTCGTTGTCCGAAGTTGAGATTCGTCTAACGGCGGCGCTACGCTGCGTAAGAACAAAGGTCGATACCAGACACGAGGATGCCAACAGACGCAGACCTTCGACCAGATCCGGAGTTTGCAGGTCGACACCGCCCCACGATGCAGGAATGTCCCACTCC
>CAYZYB010001097.1:0-2404 GCA_964481505.1 uncultured Planctomycetaceae bacterium
ATGTGGAACTTTGTGTTGGTCGCTGGCATCTGTCTCGCCGGAGACTGGTTTATCCATGCGTTCTCTATGAAGTTTCCTGTCAACGCGATTCTCGCATTCGTGATGGCCCACGGCATGATCCGACTTTGGCGAGCCGCCGAGTCCTACCGACCAAACTTTCTGCTCTTGGCGATTCCATTCGTAGTCCATTTTTTCGTGCAGTCAATGTTCGCTCGAACAATGATGACGGCAATGCTGGCCGCTTACGTCGGACGCGAGTTCACGCGGCACTTCGTTCAACTGGCAACTGGTTTCCCAATGAAAAGCAGACAGGCTGCCAAGGAACGGCAGCTTTGGGAGGGACTGTCACTTGGCTGTGCGTTGCTGGTGATTCCCTGCTTGCTCCCGCTGGCCGTTCCGAGCCATGCCGCGTTCGGTCTGATGCTCATGGTTGGTGCCGTTGTTGTCGTCATCGCGATTTCCAATCCAATGTCGCTCATTCCAACAGTCGGACGAGCGTGGGCATCGTGGCTAACTTACAACCGCGAGGACGAATCAGCGGCTGGCGTCATCAACAGTCCTGCCGGAACGCTTCCATTAAGACTCGGAATGACAGTTTTGCTCGTCGCAAACGTGACTCTTCTTCTCGCATCACTGCTTCCCCTGTCTGATCTTGTTTGGGGAAGCCACTCATCTTCCTTTGGAATCACCGACGTTTTCGTGATGGTTCCACTTGCCTTGTTCATGGTCGCGCTACCGGTCGGCGTGGCAGTCTTTCTGATGATGCTCGTAGCGGCACCGGCGTTGTGCCGCTTCTCCGCGATACAAGTGCGGAACGTGGACGCATCGTGGGAGCAGGTCACCGACACACTCCGAAGTTCCGACAACGAAGTCGAACGCGACAGCTTGTTTTTCGGCCGGCTGACTCACGATGGGTCGCCGCTTCTGGTTCCGCGAGCCGTGTTCAAGGAACACGCGCATTTTCTCGGCGATAGCGGATCGGGGAAAACGGCTCGGGGATTGTTGCCACTCGCCGAACAGCTGGTTGCCGATCAACAAAGCAGCTTGGTGGTCATCGACCTGAAAGGCGATTCGCAGGAAATATTGTCGTCGCTTCAACATTGTGCAAGGCGATACGGGACTGAGGGATCACCAATTCCGGTGAGGCAATTCACCGTTCGCGAAGATCATGCAACGTTTGCGTTCAACCCATTTCAACTTCCTTGCTGGCAGCGACTGAATTTGTTTCAACGCACCGACGTTCTCTGCGGAGCATTGGGGCTGATCTATGGAACGGACTATGGGCGTGGGTATTACAGTTCGGCCAACGCAAGCGTACTCTACACGACGCTGAAGGCTTATCCGGAAGTCGGGTCATTCTCAGAGCTGTCTGATCGCATCAATTTCGTCACAGGACGATCAAAGAATTTCGGACTAAGCGATAAGCAAGGGGATGCGGGCACTCATGTCAAAATGATCTGCGAGCGACTGGCGTCGTTCAAAGCACTGAACGTCACGCCGGATCACGCACCAAGCAAAGAGGTCAACGCTTCGGCGATGGACCCCACGCAACTGTTCGCCCGTCAGGAAATCTTCTATTTCCATCTGTCGACGACGCTGGGACCGGGGTCGTCCCCAGAGATCGCACGGTTGGCGATGTTCATGCTGCTCACCACCGCGACGCTTACAAGTCAACGGCGTCAGGTGTACCTGATGATCGACGAGTTCCAGCGAGTCGCGGCTCATAACGTCGAAACGATTCTTCAGATCGCCAGAAGTATGAACGTCGGAGTTGTTCTGGCAAACCAATCCATGTCAGACCTGAAACGTGAGGATCTCGTTGGTGTCGTCGAGACCAACTGTCGGTTCCGGCAATGGTACGCGGTGTCATCGCCGGAGGAGCAACAACGACTCTCAAGAGGTAGCGGAGAAACGATCGATGTTCTGCATTCGGAATCAACTTCGCGCCAGCGTGATGGTTTCGACATGAGAGTCACGAACTCACGTGGTGCAAACCAGATGATCGCCCCACGCCTTAGCCAGAACGACGTGAAGCTGGCCAGCGATGATCCACGCAAGAGTATCGCATTGGTCACGCGAGGGGCGGGCTACAGCCAATTCGGAGGAATGCCCGTCGTCGTGGAATCCGATTTCCATATTTGTGAAGCCGAGTTCCTGCGTCGCAAGAATGCACCGTGGCCTGCCGCAACGGCTGGCTCGTTCGTGCCAGAACAATGGTCACAGCAACAACCAGTGACACCGAAGAAATCTCGAAAAGCGAGGTCCACTGGTGACGGAAGAATTGATTGGCGAGGAACCCAGCCTCTTTGACAAGTTTCTCAGTGATACGCGGGAGGGCAACGCATGAGTTGGAACGAAACGGAAATCGACTTAATGCAGGTTCTTTGCTGCAAAGTGCGTGTGC
>CAYZYB010001098.1:0-2403 GCA_964481505.1 uncultured Planctomycetaceae bacterium
GTGGTAGTCAAAGGGTCTAGTCGCAGAAAGTTGCGAAGTTGGTGAGGGTGGCCGTCGCTGGAGTGAGGTACGAGCGAAACCCCGGGGCTTCCTTCGCAGGCTCAGTCCAACCCTGGCCACTCATTTCAAACGCAACAATCTGCTACCACACCCTTGCCGGTTGTCGCGCCGCTACCAGCTTGGCACAGTTCCGTTCCTGACATTAACGGGCAAACGGTTATGGCGACGGTCGCAACTTCAGACTGAAGAAGGCCTGCCTGTCTCATGCCGTTTCCCAGCTGCAGGTACAAGATTCGACTTCCGAATTTCGGGAACTGCGGCAGTTTGCAATTCACAGGTGTATGCGATTGCGGTTATAGCAAAGGCCATCAACGGTTAGCGCACGGAGCTATTCGACGTTCGTTACAATGCACTCCGCGGCACAGCGATTCGCCCTTCAGGCGAGCATCCACTCGGACCGGTGTCCGGCTTTAAAAGTCCAGTTTTATGCAAGAGTTTTATCCAGTCAACGACTATGGGCCGCTAATGCCAGGCCTGGTGATGGCGGCTGTCGCGATTCTGCATGTGTTTCTGGCGCAGTTTGCTGTCGGTGGCGGATTTTTGCTGTGCTATTTTCAGTGGCTCAGCATGACCGGACGCAACCAGCACGCGCGGCATTTTGTTGCCGGGTACTTTCGGATTCTGGTGCTCGTGAGCTTTGTGCTCGGCGCGATGACTGGGGTCGGAATTTGGTTTACATCCATTCAGATCAGCGCGCCGACAATCGGTGAAATGGTGATGCAGTTTCATTGGCTGTGGGGTATTGAATGGTCCTTTTTTTGCCTGGAAGTTGTCGCGGGATATTGCTTCTATCGCTACCACGACAGTTTGTCCGATAAGTCCCGCCTCACGCTATTGGGGATGTATTCGTTTGCGGCGTGGATGAGCTTATTCTGGATCAATGGTATTCTGTCCTGGCAACTGACGCCGGGAAATTGGGTGAATTCGCAGTCGTTAATTGACGGTTTTCTGAACCCGAGCTTTTTGCCGAGTCTGTGTTTTCGCACGGTTGTCTGCCTGACGCTGGCGTCGCTTGCCGCATGCGTGATCATCAATGTGATGAGTTCACTGAACCGTGACCAGAAGCGTTCTTTGATTAACCGTGCCGCTCAGTTGATGCTGCCGATGTTACTTATGCCATTTCTAGGCATTTGGTATCTGTGGGTCATCCCGGAAGACAGTCGAAGCTGGGTTCTGGGAGGCAGTCCGGCGATGATGCTGTTCTTTGGGATTTCCGTCGGTGCGTCTTTGGCAATCGGCGCGTACGCTTTGGTGGGGCTCTGCATTCAGCGGCTGTACATCAACGGGGCCACGGCCTCTTTGCTACTGCTGCTGGCGTTCGGCGCCACAGCGGGTGGTGAGTTTGTTCGCGAAGGGTCTCGAAAGCCATACACCATTCGCCAGGTTCTGTATTCCAACGGAATTCGCCCTCACGAAGTTGCTCATCTTCGCAAAGTCGGTTGTGTGGCCGAAGACCCGTTTCCGATTGCTGGCGGTGATTCCTTTCCGAACGAACAGCTCGTTTTGGGAGCGAAGGTCTTTCGGCGACAGTGCGCGGTGTGCCACACCGTCGTTGGTTCAAATGCGGTCACTCATCTGACGGCGACGTGGGACGAAGACCAGATGCGCATGAACATTGCCAAGTTGCAACATACCAAGCCGTTTATGCCTCCCTTCGCCGGAACGCCGGAAGAACTGGAAGCTGTCGTGCAATATGTGAGATGGTCAGGGGCATCGTGTCCTTCGGAATGGCCAATCCGCGGCGATGCGAAGACACTGGTCGCGATCGCTGACTGGCTCGATCAGGCTGGTACTGCCCCGGCAACGCCATTGGAAAGGAAACCTCAATGAACACCATGTTCCCTTTCGGTCTGACGTCGCCCGCGATCTTGTATCTCTCGCTGTACATCATCACTCTGGTGCTGCACGCATTCTTTATGTCGTATGTGCTGGCCGGTAGCGTATGGTTGGCGTGGGCATCGATGTTTCCTGGAGCGAAGTCGGTTCCGCGAGCCAAACAACCTCTGGCGATTGTTCTTCGAGAATGGATGCCGTTTGTCCTGAGCGCGGCGATCACTGCTGCTGTGGCGCCCTTGCTGTTCATTCAGATTCTGTATCGTCAACAGTTCTATTCGGCCAACCTGCTGTTGGGCTGGCGATGGATGATCTTTGTGCCGGTGCTGATCGTGGCATTCTATTTGTTGTACGTTTTGAAGAGCAAAGCGATCACCAACTGGTCTGCGGCGGCGAGAATCGTCTTAGGAGGCACCACTGCCTGCTGCTTTCTGTTTGTGGCGTTCTGCTGGACGGCCAATCATCTGCTCAGCCTGAATGCGGACCGCTGGCCGGAGGTCTATGAAAGCG
>CAYZYB010001099.1:0-2402 GCA_964481505.1 uncultured Planctomycetaceae bacterium
GTGCTAACAACATCAACTCGCCCGGCATTGTCTCCTTCGCCATCAATCCACGTGCTATAGACGATCGAATTGTTGACCACTGCCATCGTGATATGATTGCCGCCACCCGGAAAGAATTCAGCAGCGTTTGTGACGCCGTTCTTAAGATTCAGGGGAGAAGCTTTGGTGAATCCATTCTTTGTGTCGTTCGCCAGATAAAACTGCCGGTCATAGACATATACGTGTGCAGGATTGCCCTGGTCAGCATCCAGTTTTGACTGTTTCACTGCAGGAAGCCCCGTGTACTTCCAGTGCGTGTGATTGCCGTGTGGTTCTTCAAAAACTCCTGTGTCGATCGCCACCCAACCACTTTGATTTTTACCATCGTCGTGATCACGCACGCCAACCATCAGCACACCAGAGCATTCCTTCATCTGAACCAGATCCTGCTTCTCAGCATCGAGTTCCGGAAATCCATTTACCCAGCCCCGCTTGATCGACCACTTGTCAGTCGTCACAAGGTCAGCATAAGACAGTTTATCTGTCTCGCGATCCTGCCAGAAAACACGCGTGATCACCTTCGGCCGGATTGTTTGTGCCTGCAAACACGTCTTAGTCACAAATACCAGCAGAAGCGAAGATACGAAGCGAGTCAGAAACCGCACGGTAGAACAAGAGAACATGATAGACCCAACGTAAAAACAATAGGAAACAACGTTGCTTAATGTCAGCAGTTGATCAGAAAAAGAGTCGTACTGTCAACGGACGCCAAACACGTTCTTTTGAAAAAGAAACACCGGCACCACTGCCGGTGTTTATCCTCGCAACATCCGCAGACGCAACGGTAGCGACGGTTTTCAAATTACAAAAGCCACACACTGACGAGAATGGCAGCACTCCGAGCGTTTACCGGCGTGTTTTTCCCAACGTCGGATCTGCTGTCGTGATTTTCATTTCTCATACTTGTCACTCCCCCGATTCGAACGGACTCCCTGTTCCGTCCGTGGTTAAGAATCTTCGGTTCTTGAATTCGACGCTTCGCCACCGATTGCCGTCCGCGGAAGCATGCAGCCAGAAAAATCGCCGATCACGTTTACCGGAAAGAAACACTGTCGGCTGCCCTTCGAATTCCGGACTGCCGGCAAGGTCTCGATTTCGCTCGAAAAACCTCGACAGGCAATCATTGTCAGCCGGTTCCATTGCGGATTGCCTGCTCCATTCTCGACCGCCGTCTTCAAACTGGTCGGGAATAACCACAGAGACTTCCGGTAGCGCTTCGAGAGTCTTCTGGCAGCCGCCCAAAGCAAGGAAAAACAGTATCGCACAATGGCAGCAAGTCATTTTGATTTGGCTACCACTCACCGAGCACCTCCCCGTCGTTTCGTGTGAATGCGTGACGAAATGTTGTCAGATCAACGTTGTCGCTAACAAACCGCACACTGCCGTCACAAAGTGCAGCCTGAGCACCTCCGACATGCAGGCTGCGCGGTCCGGAGACAACTTCGCCATGATGAGTCATGTCCGGAAACACAGAGTTCGGTGTAAAATAACCGTGAACAAGTGCGTGATAGCCAGTACTTAGAATCCACGCACCAGCACGGCGGCCTTCATACGAGCTGGCTGGCATCCCCAGCATGGCGTCAGCGGAAGGAAGACACGGCGGTCCGCCGGAAACTCTTTTCATTTGGCGCTGCGCGTCTTCCAGAGTTGTCGTATTCGGCTGACGGTTTCCGAACAGGGTTTCTGCGATGAAAACGGTATTGCTGGTTCCGTCGGTGATGTCTCGACACTTTGTTCTTGCACCTTTCCAGAACAATCCATCATTACTACTTGAGCAGTATTCCGTACCAGCTCCTGACCCGCCGTTCAGAAGATAATTACTCCCCGCCCAGGTGTCTCCGTTGCCGTCAATATAAAACGGATCTCCAGGTTCACTTGGACACAACAACACGTTTAGAGCCTGCGATGCAACGGGCTGAACGACAGGGTTCATAACCGGCGCCCAGGGGACTCCGACTTGTGCTGGCTGATCGAAATCAATGAGGCTGTGGAGGTTTTCCTGTTCATGAAACGGCAGTAACTGAGCCTGGGCAGAGTAACCATAGAGTGAGCTTGACGAATTGAGCGGAAACGAATTGTGAGTGTCGTGGTAGTTGTGGGCTGCGAGACCCAATTGTTTGAGATTGTTCTTACACTGCGTGCGGCGTGCGGCCTCACGAGCCTGTTGTACGGCGGGCAGCAGCAGAGCGATCAGGATGGCGATAATCGCAATCACAACGAGTAATTCAATAAGCGTGAAACCACGCCGGAAGTTTTTCTTTGGGGACATCGATTTTCTTTCTGATATGTCATGAGAAGCGCGCAGCAACACTGCTGTTCGAGCGATGCACCGCGCGACAGAATTTGTAGATTAGAGACGGAAC
>CAYZYB010001100.1:0-2391 GCA_964481505.1 uncultured Planctomycetaceae bacterium
GTTGTGACCAGCCGTGCCAAAGGCAGGCCATCAAATGTGGCGATTGCTCGAGCCGTCGCGACGCAGAGCTTTTGTCGACTTGAACCGACAAAGCCACGACTTCTGTCATCGAACAATATTGAGATCTACTTCCCATCGTTGTTTAGGAAAGGTCTGCCTTCTGGCTACTACGTGCGAAACGCAGAAGCTTCGAAGCCTGTGCTTGGCTTTCTCCGAATTGACACGAACGCGAAACCGATCGGTCGACTCGTGAGCAAATCAGATTCGATCGCACAACGCCACTTCCAACAGCAGGAGTTCCGACAACTTCACCGCAGCGGACAGTTTGAACTGACATGGCTGGTACCCACTGAGGCAAAGAAACGCTCACTCGAAATCACTGTGGCCAATCTCAGCTCGCTGAACTTCACACTGCGAGCGTTTGCGGTGCCGGAGTTGTTGGAAATGCTCGCACCGCTGCAACCGCATCATTCCCCGACGTTGAGGGTTTGAAATCGGCTCCTGATCCGGGAGCGGCACAAAACAACGGACGAACAGATTCCTCATTTGAATGACTGACAGTACTGGCTGTCGGTGATTCAACTGCCGTTGGCACAGGGCCGACGACAGCGAAGAAGGAGGAAATGAATATGCGAAAACTATTGTATTTGCGATTCATCTGTTGGTGGCAAGAGCTTGGCTTCTGGTCGGTTGTCAGGTTTCTGCTGTTTCCGTTCATTGCTGCGATTTGGATTCTCAAAGTAGCTCTGCTCGGAATTGTTGCAGGCGTCGTCATTTACGTGGCGCTTGCTTACCCCAGTGCCTGGAAGCGTATTTTTCGGTCATACCGTGAAGCGATTGCATCCGGGCAAACCGATCACGACTCAACTCGATTGGAGGGAGGTGAGGCTCGACAAGGTTCCGAAAGGAAAGGTTCTTTGGTTCGCCCCGGCGGACCATTGAGTAGCGATGACTTGCGTCGTCGTTTGTATGAACTGCGTTCGTTGAAATCAGAAAGGACGATTCGGCGAGCGCCAATTGAAGGAGGCCAAAATGGCGAATAACAACAAACCAGTGCATCAAATCCGACTGAGTGCAATCAGGGCGGCAATCTGGCTCAACAAGTCTGCAAAGACTGGAGAGTCATGGTTCACCGTCACGGTAACACGCAGCTATCGAGACAAAGAGGAGCTGAAAGACACGACAACTTTTCGTCGTGACGATCTGCCGATCGTCTCGAAAGTTGTCGAGATGGCATACACGTGGATCTGGGAGCAAGCTGCCCCCAATTCCGACGTGGTTGAGTAGTTCGAATATCAACCCGCTGGCAGGACATTGGTCCTGCTGGCCTACTCGATGAGGAGGCTATCACGATGACGGCTTTGAAGTCAAAGAGGAGGTTTCCCCTTGGCAAGCTCTACATGACGTGTGGAGTCATGGACGGTGTGTCGGCAATGGATGTCTGGCACGCCGTTATGCGACATGCGGAATGTGATTGGGGTGAAGTCGGTAAAGAAGATTGGCAGTTCAACGACGCTGCGTTGGAAGACGATGGTCGTTTGCTGTCAGTTTACCGAGCCAGCAACGCAAAGCGTATCTGGATCATCACCGAATGGGATCGCTCAGTAACGACGATCCTGTTGCCGGAGGAATACTGACACTTAGGTCTTGTTGAAGGTTTTTCATTGCGGTTTTCGCCGGTCGGTTTCCGACCGGCTCGCACTCGTGCGATGCAAGCGTTCGTCGTGGGGAGCATGGAGGCTTCCCACGACTCTTATGACGGCCGGAGACATTATTTTTAACAACAAGGGCAACGATGAACAACGAACAACACACAACAGTAACCACAAACGTAACGCGGCCTAAGCCTTACTGCATCGTTGGCTCGGGCTGCCTGACGTCCCACGTCTGGAAGCACGGTGACGCACAAAGCGGTTTTTACTATCGCTTCAATCTGTTTCGCACGCGAAGAAACGCTGAAGTCACACAATTGCTGCGCCCCGATGATGTCCTGCTGCTGGCCAAGTTCGTTCGGGTGATCTCTCAGGTCTTTCTCGATGACGGCTGTGTTTCGCAGCACCATCGAAATGTCATGCGGCACCTCGCCCACGCGTTGGAGGAATTACTCGACACGGACGAACTCAAGGACTTTGACAATGACGTCATGCGCGACACACAACAAAGGAGAGGCCAATGACGACTAGACCAGACCATGAAATCCGTCATGGATTCATCGTTGTCCGCGTTTGGCGCAAGAAAGCTCGCGGCAAACGACGTTTTAGCGTCTCCGTCGCTCGCCTGTTTCGCAACGGCGAAGAATGGAAAGAGTCAACGCGTTTTCATCGCAAAGACATTCCTGTCGTCCGTCTCGCTCTTGACGAGGCATTCGTCTGGATTCACGAGAACCAGAGG
>CAYZYB010001101.1:0-2390 GCA_964481505.1 uncultured Planctomycetaceae bacterium
CTGCGACATCGGAAGAAACCGTACCGCCAGCCACACTCTCGTTCACGTCGGACTACAGCAACGAATCGGCGGTCATTGTCGCTCGAATGTCAAATGGTGATTCGCAAACATTCAGGACGGCTTTGCCGGAACCGGAAAACAGTCGCGATGCGGAACTTCAGCAGCAGGCCTTGCAGCGCGTCACGGCTCGGCTGGAAGATTCCGAAGCGGGCCAGCGCGGGATGGAGGAATTTTCGAACACACTGGAGCTCATGGAAGGGCTCGACAAATCATTTCGTCGTCGCCGAACGGTCGATATTCACTTCGATGGTGTTTCGGAGCGCAGTGCGTTCAAAACGCAGATGACGGCGATTGGCTGCGGCGTGTTGACCTGGCTGATGTTTGGCCTGGTGGGTTTTTTGGTGGTCGCTAAGCTGGCAAACCTGCCGCCATGGGTTCTGCAGCTCGGACGCATTCTGTGGATCACGCCTCTGGTGCTGTTTTTGTTCGCGCAGCTGTTGTTGCCGCTGGCCCGAGAACGGAAGAGTAAAACCGATTCGGTGGTGAAAGATTGAGCGGCTGGTGCTGCGCTGCATTCTTCCCAGGCTACCCAGACGGTGTTGCCTGACTGCTGGGTGCGAGTTTGCGTTGATGGATTTCGGTCTTGAATTTGAGCCGTTGGATGTTGTTATTCAGATCGAACGGAGCACAGGGAGGGTCATCGCCGAAAAGTGCCTGAGACAGAAGATCCTTCAGTGGTAACAATCTGCTACCACACTCTGCCCGTTGCCGAATCAAAGTCGCAAAGCTATAAACCACGCTCACAAACTGTTGCAGACGGGGGTTTTGTTGTCGGAGATTTTCCGGACGGAACTCGCGTTCGATGGGCGGGAAGCCTGTCTCACTTGCGGGGGCCATTCGTGACGGCCGCTGCAGCTGCAACGCACACTCAGGATCGAAATCGTACACAATGATTGAGGTACAGCTGCCGGACGGCAACATTGTTGAAAAAGAAGACAACGCCACAGCTCTGGATGTGGCCAAAGGCATCAGCGAAGGGCTTGGTCGAGCCACCGCGGCGGCTGTAATCGACGGAGCCACCGTCGACGCCATGCGACCGCTTGCAGAACTGACAGAACTGCGGCCCGTACCGTTAAAACTGCTAACAACGCGCGACCCGGAAGCCGCTGCTGTGATGCGACACAGTTGTGCTCACATCATGGCCCGCGCGATCATGAGACTTTACGAAGGCGTGGGACTCGCCTTTGGACCAGTGAAGGGCAACACGTTCTACTACGACTTCGATCTCGCCACGCCAATCAGTGTGGACGACTTCCCAAAAATCGAAGCGGAAATGAAGAAGATCGTCAAAGAAGGCGAAGCATTCGAACGCTTCACCATGAATCGCGAAGAGTCGATTCAGTTCTGCAACGATCTTAACCAGGAACTCAAAGTCGAACACATCGAAAGCGGACTGGCCGATCACGAGTCGCTCAGTTTTTACCGTCAGGGAGAATTCGTCGACCTGTGCCGCGGACCGCATATTCCGCACGCTGGAATGGCGAAAGCGTTTAAGGTGCTTAGCGTTGCGGGAGCTCACTGGAAGGGCGACGTTTCGAACAAGCCATTGCAGCGTGTTTACGGCACGGCATTTTTCGACAAGAAGGAGTTGAAAGCGTATTTAACGCAACTTGAAGAAGCCAAAAAACGCGATCATCGAGTGTTGGGGCAGCGGCTGCAGCTGTTCGCCATCAATCCTGATGTTGGCCAGGGGCTGCCGTTGTGGCTTCCCAAAGGTGCGACAATAAGAGCGACGCTGGAAGACTTTATTAAAGGCGAATTAACGCGCCGTGGATACGAACCCGTGTATTCGCCTCACATCGGCCGTGTCGAACTTTACGAAACCAGTGGGCATTTTCCGTACTACCGCGATTCTCAGTTTGCGCCGCTGTTTGGGCACTCTGCAGGACAGCTGATCGATTACTGGGTGCGGTGCCTCGACCCACAAGACACGGACCTGCAGCCTCCTTCAAGCGAAGAAGAAAAGACGCTGCTGGAAGCCGCGATGGTACTGGGCTTCAATGGTGAAGATTTCCCCGTAAACGGTTCCGACGAAGAGAAACATGCGGAACTTCGCAAGTGGGAAAAACAGCAGGAACGTTATCTGCTGAAACCGATGAATTGTCCGCATCACGCTCAGATGTACAAAGCCATTCCGCGCAGCTATCGCGACCTGCCGGTCAAGCTTGCCGAATTCGGCACAGTCTATCGACACGAACAATCGGGCGAATTGAACGGCCTGCTGCGTGTCCGCGGGCTTACCCAGGACGACGCCCATCTGTTCTGCACACCCGAACAGGTTGAGCAGGAATTCAAAGACACGCTGGGACTGGTGAAATACGTGCTTGATG
>CAYZYB010001102.1:0-2389 GCA_964481505.1 uncultured Planctomycetaceae bacterium
GCACAAAGAAGAACTCAGCTTTCCGAACGTCCCTCCGACGACCAGGAGTTACAAATAATGAGCAAAGATACACTCAACCTAACTCTGCGAGTCTGGCGGCAGGATGGCCCGGAAGACAACGGGGGCTTCCGCGACTACAAGCTAAACGGCGTCAGCACTCACATGTCGTTCCTTGAAATGCTGGACGTGCTTAACGAACAGCTAATCGAGGCTGGCGAAGAAGGTGTGGCCTTTGACCACGACTGCCGCGAAGGAATCTGCGGTATGTGCAGCCTGATGATCAACGGGCAGGCTCACGGGCCAGACAACGCTACCACAACCTGCCAGCTGCACATGCGTCGCTTTAACGATGGCGACACGATCACCATTGAACCGTGGCGAGCATCGTCGTTCCCCGTGCTTCGTGACCTGGTGGTCGACCGCACATCGTTCGACCGCATCATCCAGGCGGGTGGCTATGTTTCGACAAATACCGGGAACGCTCCAGACGGCAATGCCATTCCTGTACCGGGCAAGGTGCAGGAAATCGCGATGGATGCAGCAGCATGCATTGGTTGTGGAGCCTGCGTTGCGGCCTGCAAAAATGCATCCGCTATGCTGTTTGTGTCTGCCAAAGTCGCGCAACTGGCCGTACTGCCGCAGGGCAAAGCAGAACGTGGCGAACGAGTCATCAACATGGTGGCTCAGATGGACAAAGAAGGATTCGGCCACTGTACCAACACATCAGAATGCGAAGCCGCCTGCCCGGCAGAAGTTTCTGTCGACAACATTGCACGACTGAATCGCGAATACGTTCGAGCCTCCGTGCTGTCCGGCGAATAAACACGAACGGTGCGTTGGTTCTTCTGAGACTTTCGTCGGTGAACAGTTGCGGTCTGGCCGGATTCAACTGTTGCTGAAGAGCGAGGCTCGCACAAAGACACGAAGGCACAAAGAACCAGCGTCCGGTAATCCCTTCGTGACTTTGTGTCTTTGTGCGAAAACTGTTGGAGGTGTCGGTGGACGTTGGCCCGGGAGAACAGTTGCACGCCGCAAAACAGACTGCCTACTCACGGCCGAATGGCACGTCGCGAGGCAAGTGCGAGCAGATCACTCCCCTGTTGATGGCAAAACCTCAACTTCGATCACATCATCGATCGGAAACGGCCCGTACTCCTTCACACCGCCGTCACAGCTGCCGATCAAAACCAGCGATCCACGGACACTTAAACGCGAATCCGGGAAGCCGGTCACAGCCACCCCGTCCGCAAGAGTCACGCGGACTTCGTGTGTCTCATTCACACCCGACATTTCCGGATGCGTCAGTCCCGCAAACCGCTCCCACGCCCACGTCCACAGCGTCGCATTGATGTCGACACGACCGGCAATGTCCAGCCATTCCGGTTCCAAGCGCCGCAACTGCTTTAAGCTTGCCTTGCGACACCACGGATGCAGCACGTCATCGATCCACGCACGGCGCGACGCCGCGAGATCTTCAAACGAATCGGGAAGAGCAGGGCGTGAAGCTTCCGGCGGGGAAGAAGTATCTGCTTCAGACATCAGGAACAAACCTCAGGAGTAGCGGAAGAATGCCGCCATCTTACGACTGAAACTCCAAGTGTCCAAAGTCTGCACCGACAGAAACGAAAAACGGCCGGATCGCGTTGAAAGCAATCCGACCGTTTGAATGCAGGCTGAGTGACAGTAGCAATGCTATTGAATCACACGTCCACCGAATTTGGACTGCGCTTCTGATGTTTGTGTACGAGTCGACTGATTGGCTGTCGCTGCTGGTGGCTGGGGAACGGAATCAGAGGCGACCGCTTTTGGATGAGAGGTTGCTGGCGCCCAGCCGGCGACAGACCAGGTTGGATATTCTTCCGCAACACTGATCGCCAGATCCTGCAGGCTCTCCATCAAAACCTTCGTACCCATTTGCTCATTCTTCATCACCCGCTGCAACACAAACCGCTTGTTGGTGGGGATGTACGCAAAAAACTTGCCGTTGCCGAGTCGATCGTTTGCTGCCAACAAACGCAGCAGTGCCGTGCGCGGCACCTTGCTTGCCTGATTCGGAATCTGATCCAGCCAGGCCATGATCCAAACGGATTCGCTGTTGCGGCTCAGTACAGCTGACATACTGAACTTCCACTCTTCACCACGAATACTTGTCTTAAAGGCAAAGTCCTGACGCTTGTCTGTCTTGATTGGCTTCAAACCAATCGCGTTCAGCATTTCGCCCAGCGATTTTTCTGTCAGCCCGCCTTCAGGAATAACAGCACCCGCTTCCTGAGCATTCACGGCGCTATTAACAAACAACAATACTGGCAGGACAATTGCGGCAAACGATTTCATAACAAGCACTCCTTCGCGTCTGTCTTCTCTTATTGATGAGCAGTCGACCGGGAGG
>CAYZYB010001103.1:0-2389 GCA_964481505.1 uncultured Planctomycetaceae bacterium
GAGGAAATGCAGTCGCTTAAGATGCATCCTCGGGAAGAAACAGAGAATCGCTATCTGCTTCGTCGAGCGGACCGGTTATACAAAGAGCTCGTCGACGAACATCGAGCCTTGTTGGAAGCTCTAATTTCGGGTTTCGAAGAAGCACTGGAGATGCAGGATCCTGCCGCGATCGAAAGTAACCGTTCTGCGTTGCAGGCATTTGTCGAGCAATTCGATCAAAGCGGGCTGTAACGTACGCAGCAGTGGGTCATGAAAGCCAGGTCAATTTCGGATAGTGGGCTTTACCAGAAGTCCCGTCGATTCGACGTTTACAAAGGAATTCTGGCGAATTCCACTACTGCTGAACCGCACATGAAAGCCTTAGGCGGAGCCGGACACGTGCTAATTCTTCGTGATGGTTTCGTGTAGATTGATCAACGCCGAAGACACGGAACACCACGCCGAGAATTCTGCCGTTCCGACGTTGTCCGGCAGTTCAATCCCCGCGGCCATCAGATTGGCGGCCTCGGTATTCGCTCGACTAACGCTGTGCTGTGTTTCAAGCAGATCCGACAGCGTGCCAAGTTCCGCGGATGTCGGTTTTCGAGCCGTGCACAACTGAAACGCGTAGACAAGTCGCTGACTTGTATCGGCCGACCGTTTTTCTTTCAGCACTCGAAGCGCTAAAGCCTTTGCGGCCTCCACGTAGACAGGATCGTTCAACAGTGTCAGAGCCTGCAGCGGAGTGTTTGTTCGTGAGCGTTTGACTGTGCACGCCAGTCGAGCGGTGGCATCGAAGTTGATGAAGCTTGGGTAGGGCGCACCGCGTTTAAGAACGACGTAGATCCCGCGACGATGCTGATCACCGTCTTTGCTGACGACATATTTGTACGATGTGCCACCGACCTTCGCCCAGATCCCATCCGGCTGAAACGGACGAATGGGGGGGCCGAATTGTTTGAGGTTCAATAAGCCTGATACGGCGAGTGCATTGTCGCGAATCGTTTCCGCATCGAGACGAAATCTTGCTCCGCGAGCCAGCAGCCGGTTATTAGGATCGCGTTCCTGAAGATCGCGTTTAATGGTTGACGCCTGGCGGTATGTTGAGGAAGTGACGATCGTTCGCAACATGTGCTTCATGGACCAGCCACTTTCGATGAACTCGACAGCCAGCCAATCGAGCAGCTCCGGATGAGATGGCTCATCGCCCTTGATGCCGAAGTCTTCGACCGTCGGGACGATGCCCTGCCCGAAAATCTCTGCCCACCAGCGGTTTACAGTCACTCGAGCGACAAGCGGATTCGCAGGATCAACCAACCACCTGGCCAGCGTAAGTCGATTGGCCGGTCCTTCCACCATCGGATGTAGCACGGCCGGAGCCAATGGCGTGACAGCGTCGCCTTCGTTTCGATAGTCGCCGCGTTCAAAAACGTACGACATACGCGGCTTGGGAAGTTCTATCATGACCAGTGTGGTGTCATCGACCAGTGCGTCCAGCTTCTTCTTGACTGCGTTCAACTTTCTGGCCAGAGCGGTCGATTTTTTGTCTTTGCCAATTCTGAAATCGACGAGTGATTTGCGCTCTACCTTGCTCCATTTCTGCTCAGGTTTCATCGCGGTCGCCGCTACCTGAGGCGGCACAGTGGCACCTTCAGAATCGCCTGTGACGGCGGACAGCTTAAGCCGACCGATCGACCGAGCTCGTCCGAATTCGTGACTCAACGTGAAAGTGATTTCTTCTGCGCCGTTGCAACTCAGCGGCTCCTTCAGAATGAATCGGGCCCAGTGAGGCTTCCCGAATTGTGGTGCGATAGCCCAACCGGTGCGAGCCTTTTCACTCAGCACGCCGTTAACATCCCAGCCCTTCTGAGAGAAATCGGCAACGGCTGAAGTGAAGTCGATGTTTTTTCCATCCGCGGCTTTGGCGGAGAAACGATGCAACACAAAATTACTGGCGCCCACACCCCGTCCTGGCCCGTTTCCGGGAAGATCCGGATGCGTTAAGGCGTCGAGGCGAAATGCGGTGATGTTCTGCAAGTTCGTTTGAATCGTAACCTGATACCGATCTTCGCTCGGTGGATTTTTCCCGGACAACAGAATCGAACCATCCTCCAGAACCTTATGCGGATCGTTCTTTCCCTGCGATTTGAAGTCCACTAACGACAACGGATGAAGCTTCGGGGCATCGCCAAGCGTCTGAGCGAATTCAGCGGCCCATGCCGCGAGGTCTGCTGACAACTCCTTTGCTCGAGCAGCCTGTTCTTGCTGCAACTGCTTTCGTTCCGCCTGCAGCTGCTCTCGCTCCGCGGCCTTCTCCGGATTACTCAGAGGCATCGTCGGGCCCTTGAACGCAATGGAACTCGGCTTCTTCGGGTTTTCCCGGTCAGCTTCGGCTTCAGTGCTATTAAAG
>CAYZYB010001104.1:0-2388 GCA_964481505.1 uncultured Planctomycetaceae bacterium
GTCTGCAATTCTTCTGGATGCGCATGTTGCCGGAGAGTACGGCGGCACCGGCAGGCAGATCGACGCCAGCCTGCTTCAGCAACGCCCAAAAGGCTGGCCACCGCTGATTCTGGCTGGCGGACTAACACCAGTCACCGTTGCCGCGGCGCAGGCGGCCGTGGCGCCGTGGGGAATCGACACAGCCAGTGGTGTCGAAGACAGTCCCGGGGTGAAGTCTCGCGAAAAGGTTGCAGCATTCGTCGCCGCAATCAACGTGAAGGCAGGAAGGATGCCGGCAGGCGTCTGATTGGAGGTGTGTTGACTGGAGGGGGCGTTTTCCAGTCCCGGTGTCGGGGGCTGTTTTGCCTTTTGCGACGTCGGACCTTAGAATAGATTTTTTACACGAGGAAGATTGATGAGTTTAATTGTGATGGCGGCGATCATTGGGTTGCCAATGATTAGCCAAATGGTATCCGGAACTTTGCAAAAACGATTCGCAAAGTTTTCGCGTGAGCCAATGCCGATGACTGGCGCTGAAATCGCTTTTCAGATGCTGGAAGAACACGGCATCAAGGACGTTCAGATCATTCCGACGAAAGGGCAGTTGACGGATCACTACAATCCTACCAACAAGACGGTGGCATTAAGTGAAGTTGTCTATGGCCACGCAAACGTGGCTGCCTGTGCCGTGGCGGCTCACGAATGCGGACATGCCATTCAGCATGCGACGGGCTACCCGATGCTCGGCATGCGTTCCAGGATGGTGCCGCTGTTGAAGTTATCCAATGTCGCGATGCCCGTTCTGGGTATGGGCGGCTTTGCAGTCCTGGAATCGATAGGCTCCAGCACTGTTTCGTGGATTGTGCTTGGCGTAATCGCTTTGCCGACCTTGTTCAGCCTTGTGACGCTTCCCGTGGAATTCAACGCCAGCAATCGAGCGTTGGCCTGGATGGAAGAAGCCAATATCGCACCGGGGGAAAAACACTCAGGGGCGAAAAACGCACTGTGGTGGGCAGCGATGACCTACGTCGTAGCGGCCATCGGTTCGATTGCTCAAGCGTTTTATTGGGCTCTAAGAATGTTCGGCGGACGGCGACGCTAAACGACGTTCGGCATTTGCTCAGCGCATCAAACTCCCATTCTGCGTGAAAATGAGGCTCTAAGCGTCATTGTTGAAGGATGCATTTGAGATCGTTTGCCGAAACCGTGGATTTTTCCGAACAAATCTGCTGCGCGATCGAATCTCCAACTGTGTCAGAATGCGTTAAACCCCGCCGATCTTCCCAACTAACCCCCTCGGAAGTCAGAATGAACTCGCTCCCCCCTTCTTCCCGTTTCGCCACGAATGCACGACGTGCAATCATCTCCATTTTTTGCGTTTGCTGTTGCCTGACGGTCGATGCCTTTGGGCAGTTGGAAGGACGCATCGCCGACAAACCGCTCGGCACGGGCTACCTGCGTGGCATCAACCAGAAGACCTCCATGGAGTACACGCAGAAACTGGCCGAGCGTCTCAAAATCGGCGGCGAGTTTATAAAAATGATCTCCCAGGAGGATCGGCTCGGGAAGATCGATCCGGATGTGGAAGTCCCGATCTACGGCGCAGCCTACTATATGGTTCAGGGACTGATTCCGTCCTGGGAAACCATGCACTTCCAACAGGTCGCGGACGCTGCTGATGGAAAACGCGTGGTTGAAGCGCGAGGATCGATGTTTGGTTCCAACGCTTCTGTTTCAGATTTGGGTGAAGGCTGTTTTGAGCTGGTCAACCGCAACAGTTGGAATTCTCCGGTGCCCAAAGGCATGAAGGCTAAGGAGTACTCGAAGCAAATCAACGATCAACAGGCGTCTCGTCAACGCGGTTACTCGATGACAGCGAAGGTTGTAGAAAAGGATGGCAAAGAACAAGTCGAACAGACATGGGAGATGAAGGAGTACTTTCGAATTCACGAAAACCTGCTGTTCAGTGCGAACTTCGAAGAGTTGTGGACAGCAGACCTGCCAAGTGCAGATTCGGTCCTTAGCACCATCCGCAGCACCGACGACGCCGGTATTGAGTTGTTCTTCGACCGAATCCCACAGGGTATCAAGCAACTCGGTTGGGGCATGATCAGTGGCGGTGCCGGGGCGGAAATGCAGCAACGTGACGGTGAAGAGCTGACCGTCGCCAACCTTCGCAAGAGCTCCATGCAGTTCGGACTGGACCTGCTGAAGGCCATTCTATTCGACGTTGACGAAGCCAACGGTTGGCTGCGATTTGCGACGGAGGAGGAGCAGTCGATCCGCGGCGAACTGAACTTCGACACACGCAGCAACAGCAGCTTTGCGAAAAGGCTGGGCGAATGGTCTTCCGGGAGCAGTCGTTTTGGTGCCATTCTTCGCGATGACGCTCCAGCAACACTGCATCTC
>CAYZYB010001105.1:0-2387 GCA_964481505.1 uncultured Planctomycetaceae bacterium
GTGACCATCCTTCAGACCGAAGCGGTCCGAAACACGGCGAGCGCGTTCGTTGTCTTCGACATGCACCACTTCGCATTCGCCGAAATGGTTGCCGCCTCCATAAGATCCCAACTGCTGCATTTTGTCGCTAAATCGCTGATTGAATTTTTTGTCCTGACGGTGAAATTCCAATCGCGCGGCCAGCGCATCCGAAGTCTCGTCGTGACCCACATGAAATGCGTCTTCACAGCGCAGCGTCCAGTCACTGGGAATTCCCAACTGCTGGCACACGTCCTTCGACGCACCTTCCACCAGAAGCTGTCGCCCGAGACCTTCGCCCACGTACCGTGACTTCGACGCATGGCGCTGACCGCGTCCGGCGCCGGTTGGCGTGCGTTCGCAGATCGCGTTAATAATCGCCCGGCGCGTTGGTCGGTCGACGATCTGGTCTGCGGGCAGGTCGAGCTGCAACAGACTCATCGAACATTTGATGTCGACGCCGACCGGGCCTGGGTAGATATGAGTTGGCGATGCCATCACACATCCCACTGGCGCGCCATAGCCGCAGTGCGCATCCGGATTCAGAACGAGGTCCGTGACGCCCGGTGCCATGCGCGAGTTCACGGCCTGCTGCAGACACATATCGTCGAACGTTTCACGGATCGCTTCGGTACCAATCACGGTGATTGGTTTTGTGGCGGACCCTGTCGTTGGCAGAATCGCGGTTGCTTCTCCCGTTGGGATGATTTCGTGAGTCATTGTCTTTTCCTTGGGCTTCGTTTCAAACTTGATATCTGTTGCGGGGAAGACTGTTTGCTGACGCCCGAGTTCGCTCGAATCGACAATTTCCACAACGAAACCGGCAACTTCCAGCAACGGATGACTCAAACTCGGCATCCGTATCGTCGACTATCGACTGCCTCAAACGGAATGTCCAATCATCGGTGAAACCACCGGCCTGCGGGTGTTTCTGATCAAACAGACAGGTTTCCGGCGCGAACTTTTCGTCACAATCACTCGGTACGGGCCAGTGTGAACCCATCTCTCCCATTTTGTGGGGAACCTGCCCCGCTGAAGTCTTGCCCAAACCTGCCAGTTCAACGTAAACTTAGACTGTGAAAAGGCAACGCGATGTCACTACCAGGTAGCAGGTAACTCGATGTCGTTAACCTAACGTTTTCAGAGTGACAACGGAGCGTTTCCGAGCGGTAGCTCGAATGGCCTGCGGGGCGTCCCGCACAGGAGCATCTTAGTGCGGTTTCGTACAAAAGAACGACCACGCGGACTCATGCGAGCGACCGATCAAAAACGCCTGGCGTTGTTGATTGGCGGCTTTGGCCTGATCCTGTTGTGCTTCACAATTGTCCGTCGCCCGACATTTTGGAACGGCATGTTTCCGCCGGAACCGACGGCCGAAGCCAACGCCGCAGAAAGTAACGCTCTTGCGCAGCGACGTGAAATTGCGACCGCTCGCCAGGGAATTCACCACGACGAATTCGTTGTGGGAAGTGCGGGTAAGACGGCGGCTTCGGAGCCGGTGTCTGTCACAACCAACCGCCCGGTGCTGACTGAGTTAGATTCTGACGAAGTACGTGTGTCTAAGTCCGGACTGCGCGAAGTTCCTGCAAAGTTGCTGAGGACCGTCAAAGATAACGTCATCGGCGTGCATTCGACAGAATCGCAGGCGTATTACACGGCCATGAAGATGGCTTCTGTGATGGTAGAAAAGCATGCGGCGAAGGCGCCCCGTGGAGCGTACGCGTTGTTCCTGGATTCTCCCGACTCGTCGCGTGGCGTTGCCTGGAAGATGACTGGCCGGTTGCGTCGGCTTTCGGTTGTCAAAGGAGGAACCAACACCGTGGGAATTGGTCGTCTGTATGACGCCTGGTTAACGACAGACGATTCTGGTGATGGTCTGGTTCATGTCGTGACGATGGACACCAACAAAGAACTCACGAAACGCCTGGACCGGCTTTCTGAGCGTGGTCTTGAAACCGGGTTGAAGAATACGGTGCAGGCTCGCGTGACCGGAAACACGGTAGAATTCCCCGGTCCCGACGCACCGATCGTCAATTTCACAGGTTACTTTTTCAAAATCGAAGCGTATGCCAGCAAGCAGAGAAGCGGGATATCTCGCGCACCGCTGTTTGTTGCGGGCGTGCTTCACGAAGCTCCTCCGGTCGTTGTTGCCTCGACGCGAGCGGAACAGATGACGCCGTACATCGGCTGGCTGGCTCTGTTTGTTTCCTGCGGTGTGCTGTTGATGATCTGGAGTTTCACCGTCAGCGACGTGGCGCACACACAAACGCGAACCCACCAGCTGACAAAGCTACCGGCACACGCATCTTTCGAAGACGTCACATCAGAAACCGTCGTCGAATCGCTCAGCCGACTCGAAACCACCGGCG
>CAYZYB010001106.1:0-2384 GCA_964481505.1 uncultured Planctomycetaceae bacterium
GCCTCGGCAGGCCGCGCACATGTTCGCTTCTGTCAAAAAGCGGATTCCCGTCTTGCATTGCCCGCAACCATTCTAAGATGCTTCCCGTAGAGTTCCGTCAGCCGCTCCGAGTACAGTGACGGTTTGGCGTTAATCTTTGCAATACAAGGCGGGCAGCAAACGTAAACGATATCACCGTTGACGAACGTCCACTTTGCGTTTGCCGGGATCGGCTTCCCCATGATCGGGCACGTTGCCTGAGCCTTGCGGAAGTTCTTGTGAATCGTGGCCCAGTGCGTGGTGTCAACCTGCTTCGTTCTGCACGCTTCGCAGCACAGAAATAGTTCCTCGTCACCGATTTTCACTTTGACGGGCTCACCCATGCTTCCCAGAGGCTTTCCCATCACGGGGCAGATCTTCTGTACGGCGATCTTGATTTCGTCGTGAGTTTGCGGTTCGGCGAGGTTGGTGGCATACAGGTCGTCGAGTTTTGTCAGATACGTTTTCGGATCAGCTTTGATCTTGTCCACGCAGGGCGGGCAACAGGTGTAGAAAAGCTGTCCGTTGGCAATCGTGTATTTGGCGTTGACTGGGAGTGGCTTGCCCATCACTGGGCATTTTCCCTGAGCCTTCCGAAAGTTGGCATGGATCGTTGCCCAGTGTTGTCGATCGACCTGCTTCGTGCGACAGGCTTCGCAGCACAGAAACAGTTCCTGATCGCCGATCCTGACTTTGATTGGTGAACCCATGCTGCCAAGTGGTTTGCCCATGACAGGGCAGATCTTCTGAGCCGCAATTTTCAGCTGATCGTGTTGCGATAGCGCCTTGGTCGAGTCCGGTAACGAATCCTCAGCGTGGACTCCGGGCAAGAACGCAATGCAGGCCAGCATCAGCAGCAGAGAGGTTTGACGTTTCATCAGTTCATTCCTTTGTGAAAAACAGAGGGTGATTTCATTGGGGTACTTCAGCGATGTTTGAAGTTGCCACAGGCGATGTTTCCGGAACCTGTTCCAGCCCGGTTCGCATCGTGAATTCTCGATAAGCGCAGTACAGTGTGGGCACGATGAACGACGTGAACGGTTCAATCAGCATGCCACCGAACACCGGCAGCGCCATTGCTCGTGCGACATCGGCTCCTCGTCCCGTTGAGATCAGGACCGGCACAAGAGCAGCAAGCGTGGTGATCGTGGTCATCAGGCAGGGACGAACTCGCTTGAGGCCCGCGAAGTAAATGGCTTCGCGAAGTTCTGCGACGCTGCGAATGTCTCGTTCGTCGAGCACCGTTTTCATGTAGGTTGCAATCACGATGCCGTCGTCGGCAGCAAGGCCGAACAATGCGATAAAGCCGACCCACATGGCCGTGTTTGTGTCGACTCCCATGACCGCCACGCAAATCATGCCTCCCGCCGCTGCGAAGGGAATGCCTGAGAACACAACCAGTGACAGCGGGAGGTCACGAAAGTGAAGGTAGTGCAGCAGCAGGTTGATCAGTACAACCACCGGAATGATCCACATCAGCCGCTGATTGGCTTCGATCTGATTCTGAAAAGAACCAACGGCCTGCAGTTCAAAGTTGCCGTCTGGAAAGTGCAGGCCATCGCTGATGTCCTGCGGATTCGCCGATGCCGCGTTTCGGGCCTCCGTCAATGACGCCATCACGGCCTCCACCGTTTCCAGATCACCTCCCTGTCGAGCGGGCGAGAACGAAACGTGGGCGACCAGGCGAGCGTCTTCGCTGTTGATTGCTCCAGGGCCCCAGATCTGAGTCATCGATGCGAGGTGTTTGAGCGGCACGACTTCGCCGGTGTGTGTCACCACCGCAACTTCGTTCATGTCCTCCACATGGTCTCGCACGCTGCGATCGAATCGCACCTGAATCGGATAACGTTCGCGTCCTTCGACGGTTTCAGTAACGTCAAGTCCCCCCAGTCCTGCCGCGACAATCTGATTCACCATCATGGTATTCATGCCGTAGCGAGCCGCTTCTTTGCGATCGACTTCGAATTCAACGTACGGTTTGCCCATTACGATGTCCGGGCTGACAGTTCCCGCGTTGACCATGGGAAGCGACTTGAGATGATCGGAAACTGCCAGAGCCGCTTCAGAAAGTCCCTGAAGATCATCGCCGTAAATCCGGATCGCCATTGAAGCCTTGATACCGCTCTGCAGCATCACCACTCGACCTTCAATCGGCTGCAGCGGCGATGCGGGAGTGACTCCGGGAACGGTGGCCACTTTGTTGATTTCGTCCCAGATCGATCGTTCCGTCACGCCTTCGCGCCATTCGGACTTTGGCTTCAGCATGACGTAGGTTTCGACCATCGCGGCCGGAGCCGGATCGAGCGCCGATTCGACTCGCCCAATCTTGCCCAGCACATTCGCGACTTCCGGAATCTGTTTGATCA
>CAYZYB010001107.1:0-2382 GCA_964481505.1 uncultured Planctomycetaceae bacterium
ACCAACCACGGCAGTGGAATGTCACTGTGATGTGCTTTCTGTAGACGGCTGCCGGTTCGATTCCGGCAACGGCGGCAGTCGAGATCGAGGGTTGCAGTGGCGACCGCAGGCGGGAGTGGCTTCTGTGGTGTCTATCAGCAACAGCGTCTTCGACGGCAGCGGATATGGACTGTGGATGACCGTGCCGCCGCAACGTTGCTCGCTCAACAACCTTTTGCTCCGAACACAGCGCAGCGGTCTTCGTTGTGACGCAAATTCCACCAAAGACGTTAGCATCGCTGTAGCAGCAACGCGTGTCACTCAGGTGCGAGGCCTCACCTTTATCGACGCAACAATTTCCGACGCTGCGACACCTTCACTGAACGTGGAACTGACGTGTGGTGAATCTGTGCTTGCCGTTTCGACAGGGCTTATTCAGGTTGCAGCCCCTGAAAACTGGCCGTTGGCACGGGCAATGATCAAGTGTCTGCTGCCGGAACGCGGCAACCCGACGATCATTCCGCCTGGCGTTCACACGGCCATTGGCTTCGATGCGGGAATCAACTCCGTGGTGGCGCTGCACGACGAACAGGTGCGAGCCGAGGCATTGTTGATCGCATCACCCGTGTTTCGACAGGCATCGGTTGAAGAAAGCCATCTGCGAGACGATGCGGGCTGGCAATTGCTGGACTACGAAGGTCCCAAGCTCAGCCAGCAACTGCCGGGTGCGAATATCGCCGGCTTGCCGCCGTCACTGGTCATACACTGATTTTCTGACGATGTGCCCTAAGGATTGCAGGCGGCGGCTGCCCGGCGGATTTCTACCGTTTGACTGCTGGCTGCTTTTTGTCCGCGTGTGATGTCTTACCAAACGGATGCCCAAGTGACAGGTTCAGGCCAATCAACTGTCATGGTGCGTCTTTTGGCAGCGAATTAGCGGCTGAAACGTCATTTCGCAGGGCGACTGATTGACATTACTGCTTCCGGCTCGGTAAAACAATGGGTGTAGGAAAGCGTTTCGAGTTGTGGGAGATCTTCCGATTGTGAAGTCGCTGCAGGTTCAGAAACGCAGGTTGGATTCGGTGAAAATGTCTTTCACCTTCCTCAAAACAGCGAACGGCCGGGGGGCCAGCGATGAAATCACTTATGACCGCGGTCGCTTTGACCGTCTCTATCGGTAGCCAGTCCGTTTCGGCCTGCTTCTTCCCCTTCTTTCCAACTTATACGGCAGGCTATGCACCGTGGGGAATGGGTTGGGGCGTTCCTTATCGTCCGGTCGCTTTCAACTACGCTCCGCAATACGCACCAAGCTATGCGCCTGCAGCGAACTGCGGGACAGGCTGTGGGACATACTCTGCGGGTTTCCAGGGCTTCAACGCGTCGCAGTTTCTGTCGAACCCCATTTCTTATGGATACGGTTCCGGATGCAATTCCTGCGGAAACGCGTGCGGCGGCGGGTGTGGTGTTATCGGCAACGTCGTCAATTATGGCGGCTGCGATAATGGTTGCGGAACGGAGTGTATTGGTACTGAAACACGAAAAGTCCCGGAAGCGGATGAAATATACAATTCAGATAGAGCACCGAGAACCTTCGATGGTAATCGCGATGATCGAACAGACAGACGCGACACGAGAGACCGAATTGAGAGCGACGGGTTTCGTCCTCGATCAGACTCCGATTCAGGATTCGGTTCACGGCGAGAAGACGAGCGCGATTGGAATCCGAGCGGTCCGGAGCGCAACGACCGTCGAAACACCCGGCCGGAGGACCGATCCATTCCTGGACTTAACCGCAGTGAATTCGGTGAAGAACGCGGCGGCTTCGGTAGCGGCAGTATCGATGACGATCTGGGTCGTCCGCCACTGACCAGCCCAAACGAACGGACATCACCAGGTTCGGGAGGACTTGGTAGGGAGCCATTCGAAGGGTTTCCGGGCGGTGGTTCGGGAACAGAGCGTCTTAACCGGAAGCCGGAGGTTGACGCCGGTTCCGTCGATGCGGCACCAATTGAACAGAGCCTTCGGAAGCCGGAAATGCCAGACATCGAAGCAGACGATGCAGGTTCTGCGACCACCGAAGCCCCTGCTCCGGATGCCAATGACAAGGACTTTCTGCCTGCCGACGAAACTGCTTTCAATCGTAGCAGCCACTTCGAAATCCTGAAGATGCCACGTCTGGCCGGTCGATCGACCAACCGTCGCGTGTCTGCAACAAAGGTGTCTTCCAGCCGCAAAAAGCAGTTGCCTCCTCGTTGGATTTCTATCCCCATGCCTGCAGGACGCGTTCGCCTGTAAGTCAGTCTTCGACGGACGATGCCGCCTGTGATTCCAGCAACGATTATCGCTGCGAAACGAGACGGACGAGAGCTCACGGATGAGGAGATCGCGTTCTTTGTCCAGGGA
>CAYZYB010001108.1:0-2377 GCA_964481505.1 uncultured Planctomycetaceae bacterium
ATCGGCATTCGGATCCTTCTTTCGGTAGTCGCTTTCCATTATCCAATTGGCTTCGGGTAAACCTAATTGGGAAAGCGAATGATCAAACGCAAGCCGTAGTTTGACGATTTGGCTACGATGCCGAAGCGTTTCTGGCGCGGGATCCGAGCGAGAGACTCGTTTCGCTTCTGCTCCACAGTATTCATGTAATACGAAGGCACCTTTGGGTTTCAACGTGAATAGAGCTGGTAGTCTTTTGGTTACCTGACGCCGAGCTTTCCCAGCTCGCCGGACTTCCGCCTGGGTGAGTATTGTCATTGCGAGGTAGCCTGAGTCGACAAGTCCAGTCAGAATTTGCTGAGCCCTTCTCAGAGTGACCGTTCCAACACACATTCGGTGGACCTGATGTGTATTGAGCATTCCGTATTCGCCTATAGCGGCGAGGATATTTGCCCGCTGATCGTTGAGATGAATTACTCCGGACATCAGATTCCAATATTTCCGTTGGGAGTTTCATCCGTAAGCGAAACTTTGCTTTCGATCGACTTCTGAGATTTGAGGCTCCGGGCAACCGCCTCAAAAACACCTTCAATATCAGTCTGTTGAAGCAGCAGCTTGTTCTCCACCAACTCTGACAGGTATTGTGTCAGTCGCTCTGTAAGAAAGTTAGGACGTTCCTTTGCAACTTCGTAAGGTGCTGTGAACTGGACAATACGCGCCCCAACTCCGGCGATTGTCATAACACACCGCCCAACTCCCAAGCAGGCGAATACTTTGTACCAAATCCCAAGTTGCTCTGGCTCAGACAGGAATTGGATCGAACGAATAACTTCCCTCCAGCTGTGAACAGGAACAACCGTGCGATTGATGGATACATTACTGTTTCTTTGCCGGCTCCAGGCATTCGAAGTCTGTTGGTTAGTGGTAACATTCCGTGAATTGCCTTTGCGAACAGTATGAGCCGACTGTTTTGAAGTGCCATCTGCAGATCCAGAACTTCGCGAATTGCTTTTCCGCTCCGCGGTCCCTTTGGATGGCCGGCCAATGCCAGATTCAGTCAACTGAACATTGTCATGTTCGCTTGTGTCTTCGCCTTCTGTAGACTGGTCCGAGATCGTCTTGCTTGTGCCAGCTGTCTGAGTACCAGCCTCGTCCTCGGTTTCCCCGAACTGCGATGCATTGCCAGATGCACTGCTGCCATTTTCACCAGCGCTGAATCCAGTCGACTGATTGATCAAAGTGATGATTTGATTCGCGGACTGATACTGTTCTTTGTCTTTCAAAACGTGCTTTACCTTGTCTGGGGCATATGTCATTCGATGAGCCAGGACTGCGAATGCATTTTGATCGACTTCGGAAGATGCACGAAAATGAAGAAAGTACTTGGCGTTGCCTAGAAATGCCTGAATCAGTTTGCTGTCGGGTTCATGATTCTGTTGAATTCCAACCTGCTTCACGAGAAACTTGGCTGATTCCCGCAATCCAGCCTCGATCGGCTGTCTTAGCGATCTGAACTTTGTCAGCTCGTCGTAGGTGATTGTGTAGTCGTCTTTATAGCTGGTGGAATCCTGATTCATCCGTGCATTGAGGATGGTCATTGCGTACAGGTTGGCCAAAAGAACGCAATCTTTGTCGCGAAGTACAGCCTGATTGGTGCCAGTACGATTTTTCTTGAGATCAACAATCGTGAACTTGTCGAATAGCTCGGCTGGCTCTAGCGGATTGTTGACTGAAAGGATGTCTCGAACGACTTTGTTTTTGTACAAAACATTGTTCAATCTCTTTTCGGCAGGTTTAACAACGGCAACCCAGTCTTTTACAGCAAGCGATTCCAGCTCTGCGAATTCTGACCAAAGCTCACCTTCGCTTTGCGCAAAGGCGCGATCCCGCAACGTCGTATAAAGTTCGCCCGCCCACGGGTTGATAGCGAAACGGGCAAGAGTAATTGGCAACCGCAAACGAATTACGACCTCAAGTGCCAATTCGATGTAGTGTTCGATGTTCGGGCTGGCAGATTCGATTTCGTCACCATAGACCTGACGAACCGTTTTCCCTACCTGCTCGACAATTGCAGGTATCTCTATTTCACTGGTCCAATGACCAGGATTGATTGGCAGGATGCGACTATCAGCAGGACAGATTGAAACAACTCTGCGTCGCAGGCGAGTGGGCAATGTAGAAGCGAACGCAGACAGTCTTGAATCACCGTGTGGCAGGATCACCATCCCACTGCGTCCACGGGCGATATCTTCTTCGACACAGGTAAGCCAGCTGGTCGTCTTACCCGTCTGGCTTTGCCCGGTCACAAACGCTCCGGAATGCGTATCCTTGTGAAACTCTTCCATGAATTCACGGATAAACCTCGTGCCTGCTTTTAAGACCATTTGAGATCGGGATT
>CAYZYB010001109.1:0-2376 GCA_964481505.1 uncultured Planctomycetaceae bacterium
GTCCCGTGGGGCTCAGCACGAAAGGCCGATCGTTGTTATCACCATCGATCGTATTGATGACAACGAGCTGATCTTCAAGGCCGTCGAATGCATTCTGCGACGCAGCTGCATTCACAGAAACTCGAATGTTGGTCGTCTGATTGCCATCGGCTTCGTTGTCAGGAAATCCGGTCACTGTGACAATCTGAGGCACGTTCCACGAGTCCGTATCGAATGTGATCTGCGCCGGTGAAACAATGGCCTCTCCTGGATCTTCTGTTCGAATGTCCAGCACAACATCGTCGATCGGCGAAGCGGTAAGAACGATCGTGAAAGTGTCTGTCGTACCGGATTCGTTGACCGAACCAGTCAGCTTGCTCAAGACAAATCCCGCATTGTCATTGTCTGTCGTGATTGAAGTTGCCGTTTGGTCCGGAACAGTGCGGAAGCCCGCATCGCTTTGTGCAGCGTCGACGCCAATGATGATGTCGGATGTACGGTTGCCGTCGAGTTGATCGTCGTCGACTCCGGTCACAGTGATGGTCTGGGGCACATTCCACCTGGCTGGCGTGAACAGTAATTCCGTCACATCAACGGTGGCTTCAGTGGTGTCCGAGCTGGAAACAGTCAACACGACATCCGTCGTCGGACGTGCAGTCAGGACCACTTCAATAAGGTCCGTGCTTCCACGCTCGGCAACTTCCGTGACAAGGTCCGACTCTATGAGTAGGAAACCGGCGACATCGTTGTCGACATTCGTCACGAAAACGTTTTGGCTATCCACCTGACTAAAGTCCAGATCAGCCTCGGCATCCACGCTCACATTGACAATAGTAATCGTGCCGCCGTCAACTTCGGAATCATCCAGCCCCTCCAACGTCACCACCCGCGGCACATTCCAGCTCTGAGGAGCAAACGTGACACTTTCCCTGTCGATGATGACTTCATTTTCATCTCTGCTGACCAGATTCAGTACCACATTCGTAGCAGGGCGAGCAGTCAGAACCACGCTGAATTCATCACTTCCCCCGGACTCCCGCACGAGAGACGAACCATCGGTTTCGGTAATCACGAAACCGGCAAAATCATCATCCGCAACCGCAACATCCACCACTTGCTGGAAAACGCCTGCAAAGGCCGCGTCGCTTTGCGCTGCAATCACGTTTACGATCACAGGAACAATCCGTTGACGGTCGATAACGTCGTTATCAACGCCTTCCACCTGCACGGACTGAGGAGTGCTCCAGTTGTCAGATGTGAAAGTCAAACTGTGTTGGTCAACGCTCGCATCTCCGGCAGCCAGACTTACGACCGACAAAACGACATCAGTCAGCGGCTGAGCGGTCAGGCTCACAAGAAAGGAATCCTGGGTTCCGGACTCGTTAACGCTGGTAGAACCGCCGGTTTCTGTCACTGTAAACCCAGGAATGTCGTCATCCAGAACCATCGCATCAACGGTTTGATTCGGAGCCTGGTCGAAGTCGTTGTCGCTCAGCACAGGATTGACGCTAACGACGATTGGAGCAATTTGATCGCCGTCCACAGCCGCGTCATTGAGCCCGATCACTCGAACAACGCGAGGTGTCGTCCAGTCGAAAGGAGTGAATGTGAGTCGAGCCGCACTGATCGTGGCTTCTGTCGTGTCGTTGCTGACCAGGTCAAGCACCACATCGCTGGCAGGTTGGGCATTGAGTATTACCTGAAAGGTGTCTTCCGTTCCGGATTCGTCTACACCTGTCGCACCGTCTGATTCAATCACCGAAAACGAAGCTTCGTCGTTGTCGACGGTCGTCGCTGTCACCACCACATCGGCCACTGCGTCGAAATTATCATCGCTGCTGGCGGGCACGACGCTGAACGTAATTGGGGAGAACTGATTGCCGTCAACCCGAAAGTCGTTCAGCCCTGTCACGACTACGGGTTGGGCCACATTCCAGTTCTGTGATGTAAACGTGAGGCTGGTGGTATCGACGGAGACTTCGTCAGTCGTGCCAGCATCAACCTGAATCGTTACGTCAGTGTTCGGCATTTGAGTCAACACGACGAGCAATTCGTCCGTTGTCCCTGATTCGTCAACAATTGTTGTGCCATCGGATTCAGTGACCGAAATACCTGGGCCGTCGTCATCGATCACACTGACGTTCACTGTGCGATTTGACAACGCTGCGAAAACGGGATCACTATTGGCATCATCAACGTCAATAAACACGCTGACGATGCGAGTGCCATCGATAACATTATTATCGACACCCGTCACTGTAATCGTTTGAGGCACATTCCATGTGCCGGGAGAGAAAGTTAGAGTTGAAACATCGGTTGTCGCTTCGGTGACATCATCGCTTACAAGATTTACGACCACGTCACTGGCTGGCTGGGCGAGCAATGTGACATCAAACG
>CAYZYB010001110.1:0-2370 GCA_964481505.1 uncultured Planctomycetaceae bacterium
TCCATGTACTCTGCCAACTGCGGCCCATTCCGGAAGCGGCGTCGTCGACAGCCGGCATCACGTGCGAATACAGCAATCCCTTTTGCGCACAATCCTCCGCGAATTCCGGCATTTCCGTCTGCATGCGACCGAACAACACATCGCTGCGGCACAACGGCGTGGCGCCGCCCTTGTCCGCCGCTTTTTCACAGAAGAAAAACAACTTCGAAGGATAGATGGGCGTTTGAGCCATCTCATGATGCAAACAGATATTGACGTTCGAAGGAGCTTCATTTGCCGTGAACACTCGCTCTGTGCGATTTGTCCGCACGGCGTTTGACAATGAGTCCTGATACGTGAAGTTCGGCAAATCGAACGCCGCGATGAACGTGTCCAGGTCCTGATCCGTCTTCAACGGAAACCCACGGAACAAAACAGCGCCGCTAGTCGCCGCTCGCGCAACCAAAGAGTCACGATTCTCCGCGACCCAGGCCTGCACCTCAGCGAGCGTCGCATTGTTTTCGCACAAAAATGCTGCCGGAAACGGCGTGCTGCCGTCGTCAGATCGCTGGCCATCGACCGGAAACTCAGAAACCTGCATCTGCTGTGCCCCACTGCAATTTCGTTCACCGCCCCGCGATCGGCACCGATGGCGCCCGACCACTCGCAGAGCAACGCTCCCGTTATACCTGCAAATCCAAAGTTTCAAAAGCAGGTCGAAGCACGAATTGATCAGCGACAGCTATTCATAAATCGGCAGGAACGTGTTGAAAGCAGCTTCACCAAAATGACCGGGATCATTGAAGCGGCGCCCCTGATCCAAAGCGGAAATGGCGTTCATCTGATCCTGAGTCAATTCAAAGCCAAAGATGTCCAGGTTCTCAACCATGCGGTCTTTGCTGGAAGTCTTGGGAATCACAGCCGTGCCGCGTTGAACACCCCAGCGAAGCAGAACCTGAGCGACCGTTTTGCCGACCGCTTTCGCAATCTTCGTCATCACAGGATTCGCCATCACGGATTCCTTCGGATCCGCCATGCCGAGACTGAAGTAGCTCTGAGCACCCAGTGGAGAAAATGCGGTGTACGCAATTTTCTCCTGCTGGCAGTACCGCAGCAGTTTTTCCTGAGTCAAATACGGGTGAGTTTCCACCTGCAGAACCGCCGGACGAATCTTCGCGTAGGTTAGCAAGTCTCGAATCTGGCTGGTCCCGAAGTTACAGATACCAATATTGCGCACGAGTCCGGACTTGGCCAGCTCTTCCATCGCCTCCCAGGTTTCACTGACAGGCACACGAGCTTCTTCGATCACAGGGTTTGCCGCGTTTTCGTCAAAGAACCAACCTGGTGGGTATGCGGTTTCGAACGGAACAAATCGCTGAGCAATCGGAAAGTGAATCAGATACAGGTCCAGGTAATCCAGCCCGAGATCATCGAGCGTTTTTTCGCATGCCTGACGAACGTGTTGAGCCGCGTGGTAGGTATTCCACAACTTGGAAGTGACCCACAGGTCTTCGCGTTCGCAAAGTCCGTCGTCGATGGCTTTGGCAATTCCCTGACCAACTTCAACTTCGTTCCCGTAGTCACAAGCACAGTCAAGATGTCGATAGCCAACTTCAATCGCCGAACGGCAAACGTCGGCCGTTTTTTCTTTTTCGACTTTCCAAAACCCGAAGCCGACGGTTGGGAACTTCGCTCCCCACTTCATGTCGATCGATTGCACATTTTCCTGCAGATTCGACACAGGAACCGGCGTCGTCGTCTTTGCAGCGGCGGTCTTCGGTGCAGAGGCCGACTTCTTCTTCGTGGCCTTAGCTGCTGGAACCTTCTTTGCAGCCGTGGGCTTCGCTTTAACTCTGCCCGCGCGTTTCTTCTTCGGTGCCTTGGCGGCTTTTTTGGCAGCCTTAGCTTTTTTGACCGGCTTGGCAGCGACCTTTGACTTCTTCTTTTTCGCCGCCTTCTTTACCGGAGCTTTCTTAGCAGGTGCGGCTGACTTTGTTTTCTTTTTCTTCGTCTTTTTTGACGACGACTTCACGGACTTCTTTTTCATGGCCTTCTTTTTTGATCGTCTTCCGGCTTTCGAAGGAGCCGCCTGCTCTTCATTCTCACCGTCGTTTGAGGGACCCCACCCGAACTGCATTTGCCCAGGAAGAACACTTTGATCGTCCACCGCGACACACCCGATATCTTTGAAGAAATACAGGGCGTGCAAATCACACAGCCCCAAGCATCCAGCTTACACCCTATTCCAGCGCGTTCAATTCGGATTCCTGGTTTGCCCGTCTTTGTCGCCGAAAACTGCCGGCAAACCGCACGACCGCCTGGCTGTCGATGCAGGCGGCCTGGTTTCAGCTTGAGGCCCGGATTATTGTCGGGGCCGGACTAAGAATGAAT
>CAYZYB010001111.1:0-2365 GCA_964481505.1 uncultured Planctomycetaceae bacterium
TCCCTGGCAACTGAGTTCTCCATAGCCGAGGTCATCCGCAAACAGAACGACGATATTCGGTCGCTTAACGGTAGGCGGGTTATTGGACGAGCCATCTTCCTGTACATTGGCAGTTGCCGAAATAACGGGAAGCAGCAGTAGATTTAAGAGGAGTTTCATAGGTCTGGTCGCACTTGCCTTTGATGGCTTTGTTTTAGATTCAATCGATGCGCAGCAGGATCTACGGTGCAAATTTTGGCTTCGGTTTGGTAGGGACGGGCGCCGCGGTGTCTTTGACCCACGCCATCAATTCGGCGTGGAGTTGCTTCGCCTTTTCGGGCATCGTTTGCGCGAGATCATTTTTCTCAGAGAGGTCGTCGCGCAAGTTGAAAAGCCTGGAGCTGTCGTACTCGTAGTAGTGAATCAGTTTGTAGTCGCCTTTGCGAATGACGGAGGCCGGAACGGCGCGCCATTTCAACGTATCTGCGCCGTAAACCGGCAGGACTTTGTTGTAGCCGGAGCCGGAAAGGTAAAGCGGGTAGTGCCAAAAAATGGCGCGGTTCTGAAGCGCCGCCTGCCCTTCCAGCACCTTTACGAAGGAACGGCCATCGACCGGCTGATTCGTGGGCAGCGAGGCGCCCGCCACTTCGGCAAACGTCGGCATGAAATCGACACTGGTCAGTGCTGCGTCGCTGCGCGTACCGGGCTTGATGACAGCAGGCCAGGCGGCGCAGGTGGGCACGCGGATACCGCCCTCAAAGAACGCTCCCTTGGCACCGCG
This sequence comes from uncultured Planctomycetaceae bacterium, assembly GCA_964481505.1. Taxonomy (GTDB): domain Bacteria; phylum Planctomycetota; class Planctomycetia; order Planctomycetales; family Planctomycetaceae; genus Fuerstiella. Next base: position 761 of record CAYZYB010001111.1, read on the forward strand.
AAGAGGTCGGTTGGTGGTGGCGAATGAGGCTCCACCGTTGTCGGAGGTAAAGATGAACAGCGTGTTGTCTTCCAGGCCCGCTTGTTTGATCTTCGCGCGGATGCGACCGACAGAGGTGTCCACTGCGTCGAGCATCGCCGCGTAAGTGGGGTTCCATTTCCAGGTGCCGTCGTCTTTGTACGTTTCGAGCTTTTTCCTGTACTTGGCGACCACGTCTTTGCGAGCTCGAAGCGGGCTGTGCACATCCCAATGGGCCACGTACAAAAAGAACGGCTTCTTCTTGTTTTCCTGGATGAAGTCCACCGCCGCGTCGGTCAGCTTCTCAGCAACGTCGATGTTTCCATAGAACTTTTTTCCGACCACACCCTGCTTACCGTTGGCCGACGAAACAGTGAATCCCTGCAAATCGTCGCCCAAATGCCACTTGCCAAACCGCCCCGAAACGTACCCAGCCCCGCCTAACACCTCTGCGATCGACGTGTGAGAACTGTCAATGACGTTGCGCATTGATTCTACCGTATTGTAGACGGGATCGTCCTGCCCTTTGGTCGGGACGGCAAACCGCATCGACTTCACATCGCCTTTCGCCTGTCCGCCAGGCGTGAACAGTTTGTGGCGTGGCGTATACATGCCAGTGTTGATGCAGGCGCGTGTCGGCGCGCAGTTGGGCCCACCGGAATAGAAGTCTGAGAGAATCATGCCATCGCGGGCGAGCGAATCGATGTGAGGTGTTTCGTAAAAGCGCTGGCCGTTGAAACCGACATCGGAGTAACCGAGGTCGTCGGCGAGCACGAAGACGATGTTGGGCGGTTGATCAGCAGCGACAATGGTTGATGCTGTTGCCAGGAACAACACAACAATGACTGTTCTAAAATGGAATGAACTGGTGATGGTTTTGGTTCCTTGTTGACGCCGATCGCGTGATAGTGCCCCTGATTCTAGTGAATCCGCATTGGCCAAACATGAGTTGTCGCCGTGCCAGCAGAGCGACGCAGTTCTTCAAAGTACAGCGACTTTCCGAGTCGCCTGTCCAGCATTTTGCGGTCTGGACGACTTGGAGAGTCCTCCCACATGAAACCACTGCGTCACCCAGCCTTTGCCAGTATCCCGACTCTCCAAGTCGAGAACAAGCTGACGATACTCGAGTCAGCGATGGCAGTCGATCTCCACTGGGCGGTTTAGCATGACTAACCGTCATCCAGGAAGCAACATGCCGTGGCGTCAGGAACTCACGCCCGCCTGCGGTTCCGGATTATCGGCGGCACCTGTTAACTGACGGCGGGAGGGAAACACCTAAGCATGACGAATTTCCGGAAGCATGCAATCGGAGCCGAGGACGATCTCGCGCAGAAGCTGTCCCTTCCGATCATCGAAAAGGAAAAACAATCTCCCGTCCCACCAACACAACACGAGATGGCGGTGTCAGTTTCGAAGCGAACAGTTCGAGAAAACGCCAAATGGGTGAATGTGCAGCACGAGTCTCAGGAGACGCAAAAAGGAAGGCCCCAAACCCCACACGATTCGTACTCGTGAACAGCAACACCGGTGATGACAACGTCAACCGGAGCAATCTGTTCGAAACTGTGAACCGTCCGAACTATATGC
>CAYZYB010001112.1:0-2365 GCA_964481505.1 uncultured Planctomycetaceae bacterium
GGTTAAGTTGTTCGAATGTTGCCACGGAGAGTTCAGTTGGAAAAGTGCAATGGGAAGCGGTGCGTCGATGTCTCGTCGTCTCAGAGGTCACAGAACACTGATGAAGAGAGGTCGGCGTCGATTATGGGGCGCTTCGTATGAATCGTCCGAGAATATTTGTGGATTCTGGCCGGAAATTGTCAAACTGCGGCAACTATCACAAGCAGGATCTTGTGGAATCAATGGTTTTAGACTGGTCAAGTTGTCCAATGGACGAAAGAATGGGGGCAATGTTGCGTCTCCCTGGCCGTGAGGCAACAAGTTGCTCGAATTGAATTCTGACGGTCGTCAAGAAAGTAGTGAATAATGAGATCTTCCAATCCAGCTCTCGGTGAGAACGTATTCCGCAATTTCGAAGAATACGGTGATACTTCAACGATGACCGTCACGGGCACCGCCACGAAGACGCTCATCGCATTGCTGCTGGCCTTTCTGACGGCTGGTTACGTGTGGTTTAAGTTTCAGGCCACAGGCGCCATGAAAATGCCTCCTAATCCTGCCGCGATGCAGGCTGGGGCTCAGGCGATCATGCCATGGATGATTGGTGGCCTTGTTCTGGGGCTGGTGTTGTCGCTGGTGACAATGTTTAAGCCTGTGTGGGCGGGATATACGACGCCGGCTTACGCCCTGGCGGAAGGTTGTTTCCTCGGCGGGATTTCTGCAATTGTTCAGGCTCAGTTTCCTGGTGAACCCATTGTCTTTCAGGCACTGGGGCTAACCTTCGGGACAGCCTTTGTCATGATGGTGCTGTACCAAACGGGCATGATCAAAGTGACTGAAAAACTGCGTTCCGGAATCATGGCTGCGACAGGGGCGATTGCCCTGGTTTACCTGATTTCAATGGGATTGAGATTGTTTGGTATGCAGATGCCCTTCATTCATGAAGCGACGCCCATCGGTATTGGCTTCAGTGTGTTTGTCGTGGGTCTTGCCGCCTTCAACTTGCTTTTGGACTTCGATCTCATCGACCGCATGTCCGCTCAACGAGCACCCAAGCACATGGAGTGGTACGGTGCGTTCGCTTTGATGGTCACGCTGGTCTGGCTGTATATCGAAATCCTCCGACTTCTGTCCAAGCTCAACCGTCGCCGCTAGCCGAGACGTCTCGGCAGACGATGGCGTGGAGCAATGGGTTTCCGTGACAGGAATTCGTTGCGCCGAGGGAGTTTTTGATCGCGACCGCAGCTGTTTCGTGTGGCAGGATGTTCCCTGCTGCTGAAGTTCTGACTTACTTACAGGCCGTGATGGCGACGGCTTCATTGGTTACTTCCGAATCACCTTGCGGCGCACTCGTACGCCTTCGAGGTGATCGAAAGTTAGCAGCAACGAACCGACGGCGCAGAATTCGTCGAACAATCCAGCGATCACGTTTTCTTCGCCTGGCCAGGGGAATGCGTAGATGACATCGAAGTCATTCGGTGACATGCCAAGCTGCGAATACGCGTCGTCAGCGATTCCGGTCAGCCAGGAATCGGTGCCGGAACAAAGTTCATCGACGATTCTCTCACCACCTTCGGGCACAAAACTGCCACAGACGAAATCCACCGGCAGGTCAAATTCGTCTGCCAGCTGTTGAGCTCCCACGACAAGGCTGTTTTCAATTTCGATGCCGTAGGTTTGAAATTCCAGCAGTTGTGCCAGCATCGCGACCACGCCGAAGCCGCTGCCCCATTCGCAAAACACATCACCACTCGCGAGGTTTTCTTCAACCAGTGAGTCGAGTGCCTGGAAGACAGGTTCGAAATCACTGGGTACGAATCCGCTGATGCGAATCTGCCGTTCTTCCACGAATCGTTTGATACGATCGTTGGCTTCTTCCAGGAATTCAGCAACGTCACCGGGGAGTCGGCGTTCATGAATTTGGAGGGGCACATCAATCAGCGGCATCGTCACTTCCCAGAACCTGCGGTGTAATCACCATCAGCATATCCTGGGTGTCCGTTCCTGTCGCCGTGTTCGTGAACATTCGAGAAACATAGGGAACACTTTTCATTACCGGTTGTTTAACTGTAGCGGTGACCTCTTTCTCGAATCCCCATATCGCCAGGCATTTTCCTTTGGGCACAACGGCCGAAAGCTGAATGTCCGAACGGCTCACCTGAGGCACCTGTACCTGCTTATTCTCAACTCCCACATTTCTCGTACGAACGTTGATGATATCCGACAGGCGGATTCGCAGATCCAGTCGAACGGCTTCGTTGTTCTGCACGGTCGTCTTCAGCACGATCTGAGCTCCCTCCGTGATCGACTGAATATTGACCTGGTTGTCTTGATCTTCCGATTTCAGTCCCACAACAAACGGCCGTTGTGTGGTGTCCTCAACGGT
>CAYZYB010001113.1:0-2364 GCA_964481505.1 uncultured Planctomycetaceae bacterium
GATCTGTTTCTGGTTCGTTGGCTGCAACAACCGCAATGTTTGTGATTTCCAGATCGTCTGCAGCCGTTTCGTCCACTGTGAGCGTGACAGTGATTGTTTCCATCGCTCCAGCTGCAAGATTACCAATGTTCCAAACGGCAGTCCCGTTGTCGAATTCTGTGGGACGGTCAGTCGAAACAAAAGACACTCCTGCTGGCAGGTTCAATAGTAAAGCGTCGGTCATGGTGACGCCTGTCGCGTCGTTCGTACTGTCGTTGTGGACTTCGATTGTATAGACGAGATTGTTTGCGCCGCTGCCGGCAATGACAGTTGCCGGGCCATTTTTGTCGACCGTGATATTCACACGACCGAACACACCGAAGTCGACAGTGAAGTTCGTATTGAGATCCGCATCTCCATCGACAGCCGTTTCGCTATTGTTGACGAGCGTGATCGCTCCCGCAACTACCGCAGTGGTCACAGATCCAAGATGCGCTCCGTTGTCGTCATTGTTGACGTCATCGTCCGGATCAGTGGGTGCTGCGGCGGTACTGCTTTCGAAGTTCTCAAGCACACCTGGATTCGCAAAGTTCGATGCATCGACTCGAACGATATAGTCGCCCGGAAACAGATTCGTGAACTCGTAGTCACCGCCTACAGAATTGGTTGTGGCCAGTTGTGTTTCTGTCCCATCGAATACTCCGTTACCTTCATCTTCGAAGAGCGTAAGAGCAACCGTGTTGAATGTTGATTCCGTTCCGGCCTGGAAAGTGCCAGAGTTGTCAGCATCGTTAAAGATTGTGCCACCGAGCGTCATCGGAATGTAATTCGCGAAGTTCGCATTGAAAACGGTAGGGCCAAAGGCCTGAAACCGGGTGACTTCCGCGTCGAACCCAACAGGCCCTGAAATTTCCATTTCGATAGCGCCCACATTGCTGAAATCAGCACCCATGCCCGCGTCCGTTGCGAATCCGGAGAACGGTAAATACACCGTCTCTGCTCCGATAGGGATTACGGTTGTCGTGCTGGAAGAATTCAATCCATCCGTATGAACCCGAATTTCCAAAGCTCCCACGAAGTCTCCGCTGCGAGTAATAACAAACCCTTCCGATGCACCTCCATCAGTCAGATCGATACCTCCTAATCCAGTTGGGTCCAGCGTTGCCGCGCCATCGACACCATCCCAGGACGCAATACCGGAGCCTTCGGTTCCCGGGCCGGACGACAGGGCAAGTGTATTTGCCAGCGCGTTTGCTGAGAGCTGAATGTTGAGCCCGCCTGAAGAATGCAGTGCCTGCAAATCACGCTCACCACCAACCGCTGCCACTGCGGCAGAGCTAAAGTCGACGGGCGTGGCGGAATTCGCTGTTGCTGATTGAGAACCTGCCGGATCAGCAAAGGTGTCAATCACTGTGCCGCCCGTACCTAGCGCATCCGCTGCTGTGATTTCGATTGGTCCGGAAACAGTCTCACCTGCTCTTTGGATAAAACCGGCTGGTGTTGGCTGTTCAACAAAATACGTTCCTTCTGCGAGTCCCGTGAAATCGTAATTTCCGTTCACGTCCGGATTCGCGGTCATGATGAATGTGTCATCGTTGAGTGCAACACCACCATTGCCCGCGCTGTCGAAGACGTTATCAGCACCGGCTTCGAATAGATGCACAACGACTCCGTCGGCAGCATTTGAAAGACGTGGATCACCGACTTCAAGCACACCGTCGCCGTCCAGATCCTGAAACGTAACTCCTTCGATCTGTCCGAGGCAGTTGATTCCCGACAGCAGCGCGCGAGTTTCCAACGCTTCTGCTGGCACGGTTTTTGTCGCTTGTCTTCGGCGACTGCCGGACCGTTGGCTGCGTCGCGCCTTACTAAAGAAAAGGCTTTTCGAAAAGTTGCTCAACCAATGTTTCGTATTCATCGTCATTCCTGACTATCAGTCAAATAAATGCAGTGGGCGTTTATTCGCAGGTGGAAAAATCTCTGCGTGTATGTTTCTGGTTGTTGAAAGAAAACGCGACTTCATGTCGGCGAACGGCGTCAGCGAAAATTTCAGAATCATTGAACTTAGAATCGCGGATGCCGGATGCGATTCTGTGCCGCACAATGATGTCACTAAAACTTTGCATGAACCAGCTCTTCAATAAAGGAGCAGACATGTGCGAGGCCCAGCGCACAGTTCCGTGAATTTGCACAACGGGTGCGCGGAACGGGAGGGGTGATAGGGGTTTGCGGCTGTCGTGGTCAACCCGCAAAAATTGAAAAAATACGGCAGTTGCAGGAAATGCCGGTCACGCTGCACGCCCCCGGGTATTCCCGCAATCACGAGCGGAAAAAAATCGTCGAAAACCTACCTAATCGGCAAGTCCTGCGCGGTTGGTACGCGAA
>CAYZYB010001114.1:0-2363 GCA_964481505.1 uncultured Planctomycetaceae bacterium
CGTCATCGCTTCCCGATGTCGACGCCTTTAGTGATGCGACGCGACTTCAGGAAGCGGTTCTTCAGGAATCGATCGCTCGTTCTGCGGCATCAATCTGGCCATCCGATGATCCCGCAAACAGACACTCCCTGTTGTCGCATCAGCGTTTCGCCGATGAGCAACGGGCGAATGCTGTCGTGTCCACTCCTCTTCGCACTGAGGCTGGCGAAATAGTCGGGGCAGTTTCAGCTGCGTTTGACGACACCGAAAAGGCTCGCCAGGCTTTTCGTTTTCTGTTTGCGTCTGAGAGTGGCCTGGCATCTGCCGTGCAATCAACAAGGCGTGCGACCATAAGCTGGACAGAACAGTTTGGAAGCGTCTGTCGGAGGTTGTTGTATTCGAGCAAGCTTAAAATCGGCGGCGCCGTTCTTTGTGCTGCGTTTGCAGCCATGTTCATCCCAATGGACTATCGCGTGTCCTGCAGTACAGAATTGCAGCCGGTTTCACGCCGATTTGTGGCGACTCCGTTCGCCGCGCCGCTGGAAAGCTGCCTGGTCGAACCCGGAGACGTCGTGGAAGAAGACCAGTTGCTGGCGGTTCTGGATGGTCGCGAACTGCGATGGGAGCTTTCCGGAGTCCGAGCCGACATCGCCAGAGCGACGAAAGAACACAACGCCCATCTGTCAGCTCAGGAATTTGGTGATGCGGCGATCGCCCGTCACGAAATCGACAGGCTGCAAAACAAATCTGCTCTGTTACAACAGCGATCACAAAACCTCGAAGTTCGCAGCCCCGTTGACGGAGTCGTCGTCGCGGGAGATTTGAAAGAGACAGAGGGAGTTCCACTGGAGAAAGGGCAATCTCTGTTTGAAGTCGCTCCACTGGACCGCATGGTGATAGAGGTCGCCATCGAAGAAGATGATATTCAACACGTACAACCGGGGATGAGCCTTGAGCTACGACTCGACGCGATGCCTTCGAGCGAGATTGTTGCGACCATCAAACGCATTCATCCCAAGGCAGAACTTCGCGACCACAACAACGTCTTTATTGCCGAGGCAGAGATCGAAAACAACGAAAGACTTCTGCGTCCTGGCATGCGTGGTGACGCAAAGGTGTCAACCGGCGTCCATCTGCTTGGCTGGAACCTGTTTCATAAGCCGGTTGCGTCGTTACTCGGCTGGCTGGGGTGGTAGCAATGCACAGTTCCCCTGATGCATCAACAGTCGACCTGACTCGCACGAGCATTCGAATGCGTGCTGACGTGACGTTTAGCCCGCAGGTTTACCGAGACGAAACGTTCTACCATGTCGAGATGCCGTCGACATCAAAGTTCTACCGGATCGGCTATGTCGAATACGTCTTTCTTTCACTCCTTGACGGGCAAACAACCTTCTCAGAAGCTCTCGCAATCACCGCAAGAACTCAGGGGGCAACCGCCTTTACTCAGCAACAAGCGCTGTCGCTGTATGAATGGGCGTTGGAAACGGATCTCGCGACGTTCGATGACAGTAACTCACAAGGCAAGGAAACCGATACTTCAAAAGACGCTGCAGCGAAGTTATTTCAAAAAGCGAATCCTTTCTGGCTCCGTATTCCTTTTGGCCGACCGGACGGAGTGCTGCGAATGCTGCAACCCGCTTTGGGCTGGCTGTTTTCGCCGACGGCAACCGTGCCTGGCATTGCCTTTATGCTGGCCGCGGCCATTCGCCTTATGTTCAACTGGGACGAATTCCATCAATCCGCAGGCTCGGTGTTTGCCACCAGCAATTGGATCTGGTTGCTGGTCGCCTGGGTGATTCTTAAAGTCATCCACGAAACGTCTCACGGCATTGTGTGTCAGCGTTACGGTGGAAGCGTCCGTGAAACGGGAATCATACTGGCCTTCTTTGCACCGCTAGCTTACGTTGACGTGTCCAGCTGTTGGAAGTTTCCTTCGCGCTGGCAAAGAATTCACGTCGCAGCTGCTGGAATGTACAGCGAACTTCTGGTCGCTTCCGCCGCCGTGTTTTGCTGGGGCCTTGTCGATTCCGAAGTGGCCTCGCATTTGCTCTACAACGTCATTGTAATGGCGAGTATTTCCACGCTGTTGTTCAACGCGAATCCATTGATGCGTTTCGACGGCTACTACATTCTTGCTGACGTACTTGATATTCCAAATCTCTACACCCGAGCGTCCGAAGCGGTTCAGCAGTTGCTGCAGAGAATTCTGATAGGAAGGCGAGCAACCGCTCCCGCGACCAGTGGACCGCATGTCGCGATCTTGAGGTGTTACGGCATCGCGGCGGTGTTTTGGCGTCTGCTCATCTGCGGCACGATGTTGATTGCCGCATCAGTGATGTTTAAGGGCGCAGGTGTGGCACTCGCAGTCGCGGGCTTTGTGG
>CAYZYB010001115.1:0-2363 GCA_964481505.1 uncultured Planctomycetaceae bacterium
AGGTACAATATCGAAACGTTTCAAACACAAGCGGAAGTTTACGTCAATCGTGTGGGAGACAGGTCAACACCTGTTTACCGGTCAAGAGTTGACAGCCTGCGGCAGCATTTTGGTGAACTGACGATCGATGGCCCGCTGCCGGCTGGCGACTACGAAGTCTGGTCACGCATGCACTTTGACGATGGCACGACCGCACGTTGGGGCAATCCTGTTGTTCTGTCGGTGTTTGAAGAAAACGTCGACACTCAACCGACACTGTTGACGCCGGCGACAGATCATGATTTCACTCAACTCAGACCCCAGATAACGTGGACGTCGTCGATATTAGACACCACATATGATCTTCAGATCTTCTCGGTCAATGACCTTGAGTCACCGGTGATCGACGTCAGCGAAATCTCAGCCACGTCGTACGTTCCTGCCAGTGACCTTGCGACAGATTTCTATATCGTTCGCGTTCGAGCGAACCTTAACGATGGAGGCGTTTCGCTATGGTCAGAAGACGGACGGTTTGCCGTGCACCCGCATGACGACCGCCCCGTCACAATGACCACGGTTGCTGTTCAGGACGACACGACGCCGGTGATCGAATGGGAGCCGTTGCCAAATGCGACTGGTTATGAAATTTGGATCAGTCTGCCCGGTGATGGTGCCAATCCGGTTTACCAGCGGACAAGCATCCAGGAAAACAGTGTGCCTCATTCGCCACATGAAACGGAAACGGCACTCGAGAATGGAAATTCGTACTACGTCTGGGTTCGTGCTTTGTACGACGGTCGCTTTCGAACACGTGCGTCCAGCTGGGGGCTCCCATCGCCACTAACAATCGGTAACGCTGCAAACGATACGTCAGACCCAATTTCGTTTACTCTGGAAACTCCAAACCCTGCAGATCTGACTCCATTGCTAACCTGGGAATTTCGTAGCAACGTTCGTGAATACGAGTTATGGGTCAGCTTCGTACACGACACGAGCGAAGCGTTGTACTACAGACGCGATCTCACACTGAACACACACGAAGTACAGGAAGCCCTGCAGGGCGATGCGTCCTACAAGGCTTGGGTTCGTGCCTGGTATACGGACGGGACGAAGACAAACTGGGGCAGCGGCCTTGCGTTTACGACTGGTGACGGCGGTGTTGGCCGAGCGCTGCCAATGAACTTTTCCGACGGACTTGAGGACCCCACAGATGCGACGCCGACACTGACATGGGATGCGCGAGACGGGGTTTTAACGTATGAGATCTATGTGAACAAAGTGGGCGATCGCGCGACTCCCGTCTACGCAAGAACCGTGGGCGGCACGCAGCATGTGGTGAGCCTGCCGTTGGAGGACTTTACGGACTATGAGTTCTGGATTCGTTCGAATTATGCGGGAGGCTCATCTCGTTGGGGGCAGCCTCAGCTGTTCAGCACGACGGAAGCTGAGGCTGACTTCGACCAGCTGGCTCCGGTTGTGAGTACGGTTGAAGAGTCCGGCGTTGTGACATGGGAACCACTCGATGGAGCCGTTCAGTACCTGGTCACCATCGATGAACACTTTTGGTCGGAGGACACTGGACGCCGGACGAGTACAACGTCCAGCCAAGTCACGGATCCTTCAATCGATGGGCTCGATGCAGGGAATTACACTGTCGCTGTTGTCGCGGAAGACTCCTCGGGCATCAGATCACAGACCGGCACATTGAGCTTTACCGTGGGTTTCGCCGAGCAACAACCTTCTCTGAGTATTGACGCCGGAACTGCCATGTGGCTGCCCGTTTTCGATTCTGTTTCTTACATCCTTTGGATCGACCAGGTTGACGAAAACGCCGACCTGCTTCAATCGCAGGTGGCGTACGAAACTCTGTCCGATAATTCCGTTCTGCTAAGCGGCGGCCTCAGAGCTTTCACGTTGAACTTGTCTGCCGGAACTTATCGCGGCTGGCTGCAGGCCATTGATGTCCACGATGTGAAGTCGAGGTGGTCGGAACAGGTTGACTTCAGCATTGCTTGAAACGGAAACCGGTTCTCGGAGTTTCCTGCGACCGTGCCAGAATGCGTCATGGGCGGCCGGATTCTGAGGAATCGAGAAACCCAACGTCTTTTGTGACGGTGGGTGACCTTTAAGCTGCGCCCGTCTGATCGGCTGATGGCAGATTGTGCGGCTAACGTCAGCCGATCGTTTTCGTCAGATTGAATACATTCGGACACACAATTCGAGGTACGACTAGGACCTTCGCTTCGCGCTCTTGACGCACCGACACGGGTCGCAATAACTCACACCGGTAAACAGAGCCAGTTGCCTCACTGAAGCAAGGCAACTCATTTGTTTAAGGCATGAATGTTGCGATGGGTATGGCAGTCTGGGCGATCGTTTGATTT
>CAYZYB010001116.1:0-2360 GCA_964481505.1 uncultured Planctomycetaceae bacterium
ACGTAGAACACACCTTTGAACCAAACAAAGTTTGTCGCAACACCGACCAAACTACCCTTCCTCAGGAATTTCACCGATGAATTCGCGGCCGAAAGCCGGCAAACGCCCTCCCTCCTGGCTGCGCTGGCTAAGCAATGATGCTGCCCGCGCAATTATTGCGGACGAATCCCACGCCCCAATCGGCTGCCACTTTTACCAGAACGTCGACAATGACGAATGGGAAGTGTCGATCTTTGTTGCCGCAACAGAGGTGGTCGGGGGTCAACTGGACGGCAAGCGGTTGCCGTTGCAATTGCGACTGAACATCGTGCACGTCATGGATCTCTTCGACGAAACGCCTGAAGTCTTCTGGCAGTCTGATCCCATCACGGAAGACGATGAACTGGCCCAACACATTTCCTTCGAAGGAAAAGCTCGCGGTCACCGATTGTGGTTGAGAATCCTGAAGGAATCTCCCAACGGGACCGGCCCCGGCCGACTACTACATTCTCATACCGGCCAAATGGAAAACCTCTGGTAGGCAAGCCGGAACGAAAACCTGAAATCTGAAATCTGAAATCCTCTATCGCTGGCATTTCGGACAATAAAACGTCGATCGCTGAGTCTGCACGATGCGGCGAATCCTGCCAACTCCGCAGCTGGGGCAAGGCAGATCGGCTTTCTGGTACACCAGATGCTCATTCTGGTATCCACCGTCCTTGTTGAGTGCGTTGCGATAGGTTCCATCGCTCAACGTCGAACCTTCATATTTGATCGCAGTCTGCAGCACTGCACGCGTCTCTGCCGTGATTCGTTCGATCTGCGGCTTCGAAACTCGGTTTGCCTTTTTCAACGGCGACACACCGGCCCGATGCAGAATTTCGCTGGCGTAGAGATTGCCGATGCCAGCGACCAACTTCTGATCGAGCATCGCAACCTTCACCGCGCGGCTCGTTTTCTGCAGTCGTCCCCGCCACTGATCCGAGGTGATCTCCAGGGCATCCGGTCCCAGCGAATTGCGCAACTCCTCCATTGCAGCCGCGTTCAGAAGACGGACGGTGCCCAGTCCCCGACGATCCCAGAATTCGAACGAAGCCGCCTTGCCGCGTTTCTTTTCCAGGTGCCAGCAAAGCCTTCGATGGTCCAAAGTCGGAGGTTCAGAAACCAACATCAAACCCGTCATTCGAGGCTCAATCACAATGAAATGCTGGGTGGAAAGCTCAATCACAACTCGCTTAGCGAAGCGAAAAACACGAACAATGGATTCTTTTTCAATTTTTCTCCGGAAGACTCGCGGCGTCGGCGTTATTTGAATCGGACGCCGAGTGCATCGACAAAACTCGACGGCCAGAACTTTTCGTCCTTCGATTTCGGGTCGCAATCCGCGGACCATGGTTTCAACTTCGGGCAATTCGGGCATGAATGGAGTGAATTCAACTTCTGCGGGTTGGGAAAGAGATGTCGGCGTCTCTGGCGGTCTGCAGCCTGAGTGCAATCTGCATCATCCGGGTGACTAGTATAGCCGCCAAAGACTGAGTGTTCCGAAGCACGCGTATGGCCCTGAAATATAGGAATATTCTTGACGTTGACGTACCAGAAGACGATCCTGATGACAGGATTTCCTCGCGCCAACAGGCAGTTTTCCGCGCGAAGGTAGGATGGGTAGGAGCCCTCATATTTGCAACACATCCGATCTGACGGATCGAGTAAAGGCACGTTCCATGCTGCGACCAATCTTACCGCTGCTGACCATTGCTTCGTTGATGGTGTCATTCTCCTCTTCGATCACTGCGGCTGAAAAAAGTAACGCCGCAGAATTGAAGGCTGAACAACTCAAAATGCAGGCCCGTGTTGCGGCAGAGCAGGGTGACTTCATCACTGCCGTAGCGAACATTCGCGAGGCAGCGCAAACAGCCGGCGATCAACAGACAGCAGCCCGAGCTCAGCAACTGATTCCGCCCGCTGGCGGGAGCCCGTTTGCGAACTTCGGCGAAATCATCACGCTGATTCAGGAACAAACCAGCCCACCAGCCAAGTGGTTCACCATCGACGGCGAAGGTGGACAACTTTCGATTTCGAACCAGGGTGTGTACGTAGCCGCTCCAGCCGTGCTCGCGTCACTGGCGGCGATCAAAGATGACAGTCACCTTCTAAAGGCTGCTGAGTTTGCGAAGAAAGCGAACCACAATCTCGACGTTCGTGAAAACTCCAATCTCCGAATGGTTTCGCTTCCGCGTCTGGAAGCTCATTTTGCGCAACTGATCAAAGACGGCGTCAACATTCCGGAAGACGTTCGAGCGATCGCGGGACTGAGCCGAATTGACTTCCTGTTCGTCTATCCCGAAACAGGAGACATCGTGATCGGTGGTCCTGCTGGAGAA
>CAYZYB010001117.1:0-2360 GCA_964481505.1 uncultured Planctomycetaceae bacterium
CCCCTAAGCTATCCGTACAGTCAGCCCGTCTGTCGACCATTTTTCGCCGTGAAAGTTCGATCATGAAAACACGTCTTCGCCTGCTTTTCGTCGCAATTATGTTGTCGGGATTTGTCGCTCATTCACAACATTTGTGGGCGCAAACTGACAATCTTCAGAAGTATGTCACGGAACACTTTGTGGCAGGTGGCGTGGCGAATCCCGCCCGACTTCTCAATTCGAAGCAGGTAAAACTACTCCTCGATGCAGCGCCATCCACCTTCGACCTTGACGCACGAATGCTGGAAGCGAAGCAGGGGATCGGCATTGATCCCCGAGATGTAGAAGAGATCGTGATGCTGTTGGATCGCCGCACGATTCTGCAGATGGCCGGATTGCCGGAAAATCCGGCAGCTGATGAGGTCCCCCGAAAGGCACTTGCTGTTCGAACACAGCAGATGAACAACTTGAAGCAAATTCTACTCGGGTTCCATACTTTTCACGGCAAGCACGGTTCTTTCGTGGACGATGACGGATTTAATCCGGTCAACAAAGGCAACCTAAGTTGGCGAGTACATATCCTACCCTATGTTGGTCAACAGGCTTTGTACGACAAATTCAAGCTCGGCGAACCCTGGGACAGCGAAAACAACAAAGCGCTGATTCGGGAGATGCCAAAACTATTTCGCAGCGATGGAGTCGAAGAGGAAGGGAAGACGTCTCTGCATGTCCTGACAAGCGACGGAGCACTGTTTGGCGGTGACAAACCGCCACGCATGCGAGATGTTATCGATGGGACTTCCAACACGATTATGCTTGTCGTCGCGGGAAGCGACAAAGCCGAAGCCTGGACGAAACCTGGCGGGCTGCAAGTCCAGGATGGCGAACCGAAGAACACGCTCGGAAACCTCCGCAACCAGTTAATGGTTGGGTTCGCCGACGGTTCGGTCCGTTCGCTGCCTGCAGATATGGACGGTGGAACATTCCGCAAACTGGCGACGCGCGCGGGAAGTGAAGTCGTTGACATATCAAAAGTCAGTCCGGCTGGTGGAAAGAAGAATAGACTACCATCGTGGATCGTACGTTCGACCAAAGACATCGATCGCGAAGCATTACTGGCATCGCTCAAGCCAATGGGCAAACCAATTTGGACTTCACAGCCGCACGGTCGTATTATGACGTTCGGTGAAGCCTCCTATTCAATTTCGTTTCCCGACAGCAAAACGCTGGTTGCAGCACCCGCAGAACTACTGCCGAAAATGCTGGCTGCCTCTGCCCCCGCAGACACGGCATTCTCAAGAGCTCTCGCAGCTGCAGGCGATATCAACGATGTCACACTTGTTGCAGATCTTGAACCTGTTGCTGCGTTAAAAAATGCAATATTCGCGAGAATCCCAATGGCGGGTTTCGCAAAAAACATCGAAGAAATTCAAATCTCATTCGACCTCGCCGGCACCGGAAAACACTTTCAAGCCGCCATTGCCAAAATGAAGGACGAACCATCGGCGAATCTCGCTGCAGGGTTGCTGATGGGACTGCTGCAGATGCAAAAGCAGCAAGTGAAAGTCATGAACGGCGCGCCCCCGGAGGAACTTTTAAAACCGCTAAAGAAACTCTTCGACGATACGATCGTCGAAGCGAAGGGGACCAATGTGATATACGCCATACCGAAGCCGGAAGACCCAACGGCATTCATCAAGGATATGCTTCCGTTGATTCAGTATTTTCAGACGTTGCAACAACAGCAGGCACAGCGTAACGCGATGAAGCTGATTGGGCTGGCTTTTCACAACTATCACGACGTCTACGTAGCGTTTCCGCGTCATGGCAGCGATGCCAATGCACGTCACAACGGGCTCAGCTGGCGCGTCCACCTGCTGCCGTTCCTTGAACAGGCTGTGCTCTACGAACGTTTCAAGCTGAATGAGCCGTGGGATAGCGAGCACAATAAAAAACTAATTTCCGAGATGCCGGACATCTTCAGTACACCAGGCGTCAACAAGCCGGGGCACTCGGCAATTCACGTGTTCACAGGAAAGGGCACACCCTTCGGCGACGGCGAAGCGAAAACACGAATTCGAGACTTTACGGACGGTACATCGAATACAATTCTGGCCGTTAAAGCCGGCTCGGACACCGCAGCAATCTGGACGAAACCCGGCGGGCTCAAATTCACCGGCAACAACGGGCTGAAGGTCCTCGGGAAAATCGGCAACACCTTCGAAGCACTGTTTGCGGACGGATCCGTACGAACACTATCAAAGGAACTCGATGAAGACCTACTCCACAACCTGATTCAGAATCGAGATGGAAATCGCGTCGACGCTTTTTGAGTTACGTCCCTTCATGATTGCTTTAACCATCATACACCTCTCAGGAAA
>CAYZYB010001118.1:0-2359 GCA_964481505.1 uncultured Planctomycetaceae bacterium
TTCCAGGACAACCCGCAGCTAAGCTCGCAGTCGATCTGAAGAATCACATCTCAAGCCGGAAGGTTTACGCTTCAAGGAAACAAAGACTGCTTGGGACGCTTGAGAGCTACCTGAAGGAGAGAGGGATTTCATCGGGTGAGAAATCACATTTGCCCCAGGCCGAAACGAGCTTTTCACCAACCACCGAGTCCTACAATTCCAGCAGCGCGAAAACCCTTCTCTGCCAAATCCCGCCTCGAGACACAAGATATCTTGTTGCATTTGAGCCCATCGACATGCCAGTCCCAATGTGGGAAGAACTGGTTCCCGCGACAAACTCTGTCGATCTTGTCTGGTCTCGCTACGCTGTCGAGGCAATCTATGGCCCCAATGACGTTCGGCATTTGTTCGGTTTCAATAATGCGTCAGACAAGCCGACATCGTCTGCTGATGTTCAACGCGTTCTGGAAAATGAGAACTGGTACTTCGATCCTGCAGAGAACCGAATTCACAGTGTTGTTTGTGACGGACAATACGCATGGATCGTGACGACGAACAACGGAATCGAAGTCGTTTCCATCGACGGCAGCCTAAGACATCGAATCGACGAAGAGGACGGTCTGCCGCCGTACCTGGCAAAGAACCGCATCCGCCCGTCAAGCATTCTTCTAAAGCCGCTGTCGCCGGGGACATGCATGGCGATCGGTCAGTACGGTCGCGAAGGCCGTTTGTGGTTTGCACATTTATCTGTCAATCCTGAGCAGGGATCAGAAGCCGTTAATGTTTTTCACACAGCCACAAAACGATCGAACGACAGAACCGCACATCACGCGAACCTCATCTTCGAGTCATCCTGGATAATTCGATCTCCGAATCCTTCAGCTGGCGAAACACTGATTGTCAATCGCGGGTACCGAAAGCCCCTTCAGATCGATGTCAGGAACCGGAAGGCGACATTGTTCGCGTCTACAACGCCAGAAACAGAGATTCCGTTGACAAACTCACACGGAACCCGCTTGAAGCCACTCGTGGTCGATCAACGAATGTATGTCAGCCTGAACGATGAAGTTAATCGGATTGATATTCCGGCCTCCCAGAACGAGTCGTGGACGATCAAGACGATTCACAAAATGCGCCGCCGAGCTAAAGAAAACGGACGCCTACTGAGCGCTGTCGAAAGATACCAGCACCTGCAAGACATGCTCCAAATCGGCGAGACAGCGTTTTGCCCCGGTGTAGACTGGCTGCAGGTTGACCTCGCGACAGACACGGTAAAAGAACTGACGACCGTTCCGCTTCCGATTCGGCACCGTTACGAGCATTTCGCAGTGTCGGCGTGTCTGGGGCCGATTGCGTGGAATCGTGGAGACCACGTCTACCGAGTTCATATTCGAGATGGCAGGAAGCAGAGTGCGGGGCTTCCAGAATGGAACGATAATGCGGACAGCAGATTTCCGTTCATTGCGGAACTCCAACGACGACAACACGCAGCAGCCATTCAACGACTGGAGGAATTGGGAGCACGAACTGATTCCGTGTGGCACAAAAACTCCGGCTTCAGAGAATGTTGGCTGGCAATGATCGGGCGAGATCGGCAAAAAGTCGATCACCGGTGGGCGACTGTCGTTTGGATCGATGAAACCTGGCGCGGGGGCAACAAAGAACTGGAGTGGCTGAATAAACTCACAGGCCCCATCATTCTTTTCTTGCGCCATGCGCCGATTGGTAATTCTGAGATCGCTCCTCTCGCGGCGATGTCGTCTGGTGAAGACGATGGCTTGCTCGGGCTGTTTATCGAAGGGACGCAAATCACTGACGATGGACTCATCGCACTTCAGGGGGCAAGCCGCCTCCGCGTTCTCTATCTCGATTCACGGGATTCACCGGAACGGTTCACGGATAACGCCATTCGATCGCTAAGTCGTCTTAGACTGACACGCTTAACGCTTCTGGGCAAAGGCTTTTCCGATGCGTCAATGCAGGCATTGACATCCATGAAGACACTGCGAATGCTGGAACCAGGAAGAACATCCATCACCAGTGCTGGATGGCAACTGTTGAAGTCAGCGAGTCAGCAAACTCAGATTCAGAAAAAGCACCTGGATTGACGCAGGGTTCTTCGGCGAGCGGCACCTGCCGATATCCGCGCACGCCCCGTGCAAGGTCACAGAAGGAGACTCAGGGTAAGCCGTGGTGCGTTTCGTCGGAAGTCCCTGCGATTCACCGGTATACAAAGGGATTCTGACGAACTTTGCTGCCGGAAAATCAACCGGAGTCACGGCACGCATTCCATCGAACGCCCTCATTTCGCTCACAAGCCGATTCGGTCATGGTCCTCAGCGGTCAACGCTTGCCATATCGGCAGATACGCTCCCAAAAC
>CAYZYB010001119.1:0-2358 GCA_964481505.1 uncultured Planctomycetaceae bacterium
CGCCAGGACAGCGACCCGTTGACCTTCGAATCGGACGCAGATGGATCCGGCCGATCTACTGAAAGTCTCCATATTGGCAATGACCTGATAGCGCCTGCTTCCAGAGTCAACAACAGTTTCCACTAGAGTGAGTTCGTCTACTTCGGCTTCGACTAAAACCTTCGACCACATTTCGTCTGGTACGTTCAGCAAGAAACTGCCCGAGAGGCTGCCATTGTCTTTCATCGACATCAATACCCGACTGGGAGTCGCAAATACCTGCTCCAAGAATATAGCGGAAACCGGAACGTTCGTTTGTTCGCCTTTAGGTGTCTGAATCAAGATCTCAGACGTAAACTTACCGACCCGACCTTTCGTGGAAATTGTGAACGGAACCTTCTTCCGTTCGTTCGGGCCCAATGAAAATTCGGCGTCTTCGGCAACGATACACCCACAGGAGGCCAAAATACTTACCTCGGAAGGAGAAGTTCCTTTGTTCCAGACTTCTAGGTCAGAGTGCAAAGATACCGTGTAGTTGGCGACCTCACCAAAATCAAGTGAATCAGGCTGGACAATGATTCGATCTTCACTGCCTCCACAACCAAACACGAGCAGACTCATCGGCAAAAAAAGCAACTGAAGCGACTGCCGCTTTGACCAGAACCACAGGACCAGAAGAAAGACGCCGACAATCAAATTCACCCACACGAACAAGTTTGGGCCTTCCACGGGTGGCGCTACTTCCGCGATTGTCATTTTAGCACATTGGTGCTCGGGAATAGCCCGAAGGTCATCAATCGCAACGCTGACGTCGCATTCCATCCGGAAATCATCTGGAACTCCGCCCAACTGGTACATCACGAAGGTTCCAGCTGGAACCGTTACAGCAAACCCCTCGTTTGGAATCCGCTTATTGAAGGTTACGAGTTCCGGGCGTATATTGTATTTGAAAGATCGACTCACGCGTCCGTCGTTGTCGAAGGTCTCAACGGTACTTTTGGCCGGAAACCATAGACCGCTGCTATCGTCGAGAAAAAAATCTTGGCACCGCCGACGTGAAATCATCATTCCTTCAGGCGAAAGGGTCTCAAACAGCCGGTAGGTGTAACCCTTCGCTGAATCTACGATGAGCCTGATGACATTCGTGTCTTCTCCGCTAAAAGTCAAAACGGACTCTGACTTGCCAAGCTCTTCATCCAATGCCTGCACGTCGCCAAAGGAAGCCGGAACAGTTCTTAAGTCCCTAATGAGGTCAGGTTCCAACCGTCCAAGAAAATGGGGATCGGGCCCCCCCAACGAATACCCAGATCGAGTGACAAGGCATTGCTCATCAAGCAGTAGAGACTCTGGTGCGTCGTCGCTCGTTTTCCGCCAGATGCTGGCAATTGGATGGCTCCACGCTTTGGAACTCTGTCGCTTTTTCCGAAACTCGTAAAAACGATCACCACCGAGCTCAGGCCCCCTCAACCGAAAGACCCCGCTCAGGTCCACTGGCTCCTGATTTCGCAGCGAATTTCCAACTGTTTCATCAAAGTCTGCTAAAGCGGCATCGATCTCAGGCGTTCTTTCAGTGCCTTCCAGAAGTTTCAGGAACCGCTCCTTTTTTGCCGCAACCTGGTGCTTTACCTCTTCATCTGATGGAACAGCTACTGTGAAAACAGCTGAAAACTGAAACTCAGCGGAATCGATTGTTTCATCACTACAATTCGCGAATACCTGCTCGGCTACTTCCGAGGGCGTCACGCTCTCTGTGTCCTTGTTTTCACCACGAAGACTGCTCGCAGCCAGATACAGTCCAGCCCAAAACGAGGCGACAACCAACAAGTATCTGACAAGCACAGCAAATCCTTACTACACCACGCCGATTTCACAATTGGCGGAGGCAATTCTATGACTGCCTGAATTCAGCTCAGTCAAGTGGTCGTGGTCCGGGGATCTAAGCGCCCCGGTTCCCGTCGCGGTCACACGACATCCGGATACTGGCCGTTGCGCTGAATTCTCGCCCAGTTCAATGTCTGATGCGTTGGTTTGAGGAACCCTGCTCCCGTGGGCGCGAAGGTCTCCAGTCAGTTGAGCCCTGACTGGTACCTTCCGACATGGGTCACAGTGGACTGCTCTCAGTCAACTGTCGTATCAACCATCTGAAGCGTCAGATAGCTCAAATCAGAAACATTGAGTCACCTTGCCGGGAGCAGCTTGCACCCACCCCAGACCCGGGAAACATGTAGAACTGTAATAGCTGCAGGGAAAAAAACCAGTGCTGCACGTCCCTGCTGCGGGAAAGTCTTTAAACAAAGACGTAATCACTTCACCACAAGCAACTTTGTTCTTGTTCCAGCATTTATAATTGGTTTCGATCCACGACACTGCCCCCTGACA
>CAYZYB010001120.1:0-2356 GCA_964481505.1 uncultured Planctomycetaceae bacterium
CTATTGAACTATGTATCTTTTTAAACTGGCAGATAGAGTCGCCAACGGACTCACGAAGCTGGACGTGAAACGGTTGGAAGCTCACCGCCGATTCCTGCTGACGCAGCAAATGCCCGATGGAGGCTTTCGCGGTCGCGAAGGGGATTCCGACCTTTACTACACGGGCTTCGCCGTGCGGGCTCTGGCGATTTCCGGTGGCGTCGAAGAAAACGAACGCGACGCCATATCCAGCTATCTGACTCTGCACGATCCGCTACAACTGGGCGTCATCGACTTGCTCAGCTGGTTGTACAGTGCTTTGGTTGTTCAGGCGGCCGGAGGTGACGATCTTCTGGCGGGTCCCCCGGAAGATTTCGTAGCTCAGATTCAGCAGCAACTTGAATCGACTCGTGTTGCCGATGGTGGTTACGCAAAAAGTACGGAGGGGTCTGCAGGCAGCACGTACCATTCGTTCATGGTCTCCCTGACTTACGAATTGATTGGTCAGGAGGTGCCTCGACCGAATCGACTGATTCAGTTCCTGTACGACCGACAGCGGGACGATGGAGGATTTGTTGAAATCGCTCCCATGAAACGCAGCGGCACAAACCCAACCGCCGCAGCTGTTGCCCTGTTGAACAAGCTCAACGGTATGGACGACGACATCGCCGACGACGTTCAGGGATTCCTCACGGATGTTGTCAGTGACGAAGGCGGCTTTCAGGCGAATACTCGGATTCCCTTTGCAGATGGACTGTCGACATTCACCGGATTGCTGACCGGACAGGATGTTGGGGGACGCGACATCATCAAGCCGGACCGCGTGCTTCAATGGTTGCAGTCACAAATCGAATTGCCAACGGGTGGCTTTCGCGGAGCAAGCTGGGACCAGCAGGCCGATGCAGAATACACATTCTACGGCCTTGGTATCCTCGGGCTACTACTGGCGGATTCGTAGCCTGAGCAACGCCGTTTCTCAAAGCAGAGCGACACCCCTCAGTCGCTTGCCAAGTGTTTTGCGGTCTGGACGACTTGGAGAGGTTGTGAGTTAATTTGTTCTTTGCAGTTTTCGCGTACCGCGTGGTGCGGTGTCTTTTTGTTGGTTCAACGTGGAATCTGACGCGCGGGGCGTTGTCCCTCTGAAAGTATGGACGGGCGGACAAATCGGCTTTGCTGTGAGTTTCTGACGACTTTTATCAGGAAGCCGAAATGTCCGCATCGGCATCGTACCGAGCGATTGGCATGTAGAGGGATCAACATTGTTCTTTGGTTGATCGAAACGTGGTAATTTGTCTGACTATGAAGGCTTCGGAAAGAGCCGTTCGTTGTTCGACTTGTGGTTCGTTCGATGTGATTCGACGGGGCAGCCGTTTGCGTCAGGTCAAGGCTGCTCCTGTAGGAATGCAGCGAATAAATCTTCAGATAGACGTTCCGTGAGTTTATTGTGGAGACCGTTGTCTGGTGCGAACCATTCCGCTGCCGGGAGTTATGTCAGGAAAGAATCAAACTCACAGTTTCGCGCGTCTGGTGATTGACCTTAGAAAGTTTATTACTGAGGTGGTACATGTTTCAGGGACACCTAAGTCTCTTATTCTGAGTCCATCGAAAGGACAACAGGATGCCTCGCAAGAAGAAATCGTCAGTCAAGAAACCGTCTCGTCGTCAGTACACGGATGAGTTCAAAGAAGAGGCCGTACAGCTTCTTCTGGATGGGTACACGGCACCTCAGGTTGTCGACCGGTTGGGCATTTCCAACGTCAACGTTCTGTATCGTTGGAAACAGGAGCAACTTGAAAAGAGTGGTCCGGTGGCTAGCTCTTTGGAGGCAAAGGTCAAGGGCCTTGAAGCCGATCTGCTGCGTGTTGAACGTGAGAGGGACATACTAAAAAAAGCGTTGGCTATTTTCGGCCGCAACGAATAGCTGACGTCTATGCGGCCGTTGAAACCATCGTTCAGGAAGGTCATGGAAACGTGGCCGAGGTCTGTCGTTACCTGAGTGTCAACCGAACTTCGTTTTATGCGTGGCAGACTGCTGAGCCCACAATCTTTGAAGAACAGGATGCTCAACTGGCGCCGTTGATAAGAGTCATCTTCAAGCGTCATCGTCGTCGCTACGGGGCTCGGCGCATTGCCGAAGACCTCAAGGAAATGGGACATCCCTGTGATCGCCGAAAGGTCTCGAACGTCATGAAAACACTCAATTTAAAGGCAATTCAGCCGAAGTCGTTCGTTCCAAAAACAACAGACAGCCGACATCGGCTGGGGTACTCACCGAACCTGTTGCTTGATGCGGACGCACCGACAACGATCAACCAAGTTGGTGTGGGAGACATCACGTACATCCCGCTGAGTGATGGTACGTTCTGCTACATGTCGA
>CAYZYB010001121.1:0-2356 GCA_964481505.1 uncultured Planctomycetaceae bacterium
TTGAACGGCGGATTGGCCATCACGTAGTCGGCTCGCAGGTCCGGGTGCTGGTCGTTGGTGAAACTGTTGGCGGGTTGTTTGCCAAAGTTAAAGTCGATCCCGCGGATGGCCATGTTCATCGCGGCCAGTCGCCAAGTGGTGGGATTTGATTCCTGTCCGTAGACAGTGACTGGCGAGCCGTGCAGACCGAGATAAATGCGTTTGCCATTGAACGTTGTCCGAGCTTGGTTGGTCGCCTTATTCCGTCCGTACACTGGTTTCCTTGTCATCAGATCCCCTCCCGAAAGGAGTGCCCTGAATCCTCGGCTACCCGGTTCGAATGCATCGAAGTGGGGCGTAATCGAGGCTTCCGGCTACTGCTACAAAGAGTAGGTTTCCTCAACGCAGGAAATGCCAAACGTGTTAATACAAAAGCGGCTGAAGGGAATCGAACCCTCATTTAAAGCTTGGGAAGCTTTCGTGTTGCCACTACACCACAGCCGCATGCAGCTACAAAAAACTACTTCAGGCAGCGTATACACTGCTCGTCCGGATTCAAAGCGTTCTCCCCCAGTCGCTCCCGGAAACAAATGGAATCATCCCATACGGGATAAAATGGGATGAGCTCGAAGTGAAGTAGTGAAGTAGGGCCGGTTCCTATCGGCCGAAGTACCTTGAACCTGGCCGGTAGGAACCGGCCCTCGATTGCTGGTGCGATGGTCGCATGTTGTCGCTTTCTTCTCAGGATGAGCAGGATTTGCAGTGGGGTACGAGTCTCTGCCGTGGCGGTAAGTTGTGGACTCTGGCCCTTGACCATTGTCGGGATCGCGACAGAATTCAGTAGCGCCGGATGCTCTGGCGTTCCGCAGGCGGTCGGTTGGATCTATCCGCCGGAAGAAGTTCATGATCGAAGCTGATACCTCACGAGAAAAGTTCTCCGCTGAAGAGTGTGAGAACTTTCATAACGATGGCTACATCATCCAGCGTGGATTGATTCCGCCTGCGTACGTCCAGACCATACTGGATGTGACTCGCCGAGACACCGGGGCACACTTTGGGGACATCGAATACGAAGCTGACGTCAGTTATCCGGGGGCTCCGCAATCTCTGGATGCCGAAGGGGGGACGGACAATTCGACGGCTGCGACAGGCCTTCAGTCGCGATCCCGTGTTTTCGAAACTGGTCAAAGAATCGTTTCTGCTGAATCGACTTCAGCAATTGCTGGGGCCTCAGGTTGTCATGCCGTTAGCTCATCACAATTGCGTGATGACCAAGCATCCGGAATACAGCAGCGACACCGGCTGGCATCAGGACATTCGGTTTTGGTCGTTTGCTGAACCTAATCTTGTCAACACGTGGGTCGCTCTCGGTGACGAAACACTGACGAACGGTTGCCTCCGACTTTTGCCGGGATCACATCGGATGACATTCGATCGGCATCAGCAGGATGAAAACCTGTTCTTTCGAGAAGACCTGCCGCAGAACCAGGAGTTGCTGGATTCTGCCGTTTCGGCGGAATTGTCTGCGGGTGACGTGCTGTTCTTTCATGCGAAGTGTTTTCACGCGGCCACGCGTAACTATTCGGACAAGACGAAGTACTCGGCCGTCTTTACGTTTCGTTCTCTGGACAATCCGCCGTTGACGGGAAGTCGGTCGGCGGAACTGCCTGAGTTACTGTTATGAACGTGGCGCTGCGTAGCCTGGCGTTGCTGTGCCAGATCTTTCTGCTGTTGCTGGCAGGCTCTTTGGCTGTTGCCCAGCCACCGGCATCCAGCGTTACTGTCACGCTTAAATCGGGAACGGCAAAAACGAATTCGCTGAACGGACGGATTCTTGCGGAGACCGTCGAAGGGGTTGTGCTGCTGGAAGATCGTGGCGGACGTATGTACCAGCTGAACGCGTCAGAAATCGCTGAAAAGACGGTGCGTGCCGATGCGTTTGCGTACCTGAATGCTGCTGAAATGTCCGGGGAATTGCTGAAAGCCGCGGGCGGTGGTTTCGCAATTCGCGAAACGGATCACTTTGTCATCTGCTCTGACGCGTCTGAACTGTACACCAAATACTGTGGTCGATTGCTGGAGAAAGTCCACGACGAATTCTACAAGTTGTTTCAGGATTCACCGGTGAAGCTGCGGCCGATTTCTCACAAGCTGCCGGTGCTGGTATTTCGGCAGGCAGCCGTGTTTCAGGAGTTCGCCAGGCGACAGCATCCGGACACCGACTTCAACGATGTGCCGGGGTACTATTCGATCCGCGACAACCAGATGCTGATCACTGCGATTTCCGGTGATCGCAGTTTTCGAACGAACTCCGATGTCATCCGCGAACTCAAAAAGCGTCCGCGTCAGGTGGAAACGATTGTTCATGAAGCTGTGC
>CAYZYB010001122.1:0-2356 GCA_964481505.1 uncultured Planctomycetaceae bacterium
TTCCGATGGGATGCATTGGAATGGCGGCATTGGCGTTCAAACGCCGACGACGACGAACCACAGACACCTTAACACCGTAGGCGTCACACTGGCATTGAACGAACTGCGTGCCAAAAGGACGTGAACGGCTACGTTGAAGCTTCCGTTTCACTTTCCACCGGTCGCACTACGATGCGGTTTCCGGCAACGCGAATCACTTCCACCTGTGTTCCGTGATCGATGTAGCCACCGTCACTGACAACATCTACGAAATTGTCGCCAAAGGTTGCTTTGCCTGACGGGCGAAGCGTTGATGATGCCATTCCAATTTCGCCCGTTTGCACAGGCGCAGTGGCTGTGCTTGCGGAGAAAACAGAAGGGTTGAGGTGCGGAGCGCTTTCGTTTCCTGCAGCATATCCTGGTGGAGTCAAAATCAGCTTATTGAGAAACGGAATAGACGGCAGAAACCGGTTCAGTGCAATGGCCACAATGATCACTGTGGTTAAAGCTCCGGCCAGGCTCCCCATGCTGCCCATTGATTCTGTAAATCGTTCACCAGCCGACATTCCGGCAAACGTGTGACTCGCCATCACCAGTGAACCACCCATCATCAGCAGGCCGGAAACACCAAACACCCCAAAGCCAGGGACCACAAAAATTTCCAGAGCCAGAAGCCCCAATCCAAGAACGAACATAATGAGTTCCAGCGATCCTGAAGTTCCGCCGAGATAACGGCTCCAGAAAAACAGTGCGAATAACGTCACAGCCACGATACCAAACAGGCCGCTCGGAAGATGCATTTCCAGGTACATGCACAGGATGGCAAGGGTCACGAGACTAAAGCCCGCGATTTGTGAATTCAGCACCCACACAAACGTATCAACCCACGTCCGTTCCACCGGAGCCAGACGATTGGCTTCATTGACTCCCAACCGCACGCGCAGCTCGTCGAAGTCTGCACACGGCTTGTCCGCCAGGCCTAATTCGTGAGCACGATCTCCGTTAACCGTCAGCAGCACCTCTTCGCGAGACTCTGCAACGACCGGTCCTTTGATCCAACCTTCGCCAGACTCTTCGATTTCGTATTCGCTCATGTAAGTGACTCGCCGCGTTTCCGGATGCGTGGCTTCGTAGACTTTCAGATTCTTGTCCACCATTGCCTGCAGTAATGCGGCTGGCCGATTCTTACGTTCTGCGAGGTTTTGCAGCGTAACCAGAAAGTCACTCCACAGTTTCTCGGGAACCCGTTCAAAAGCTCCACCCTCCTCAGTTTCCTGGATAACTCCGGCGTCTCCGAGGTGAGCGTCCGGCTTCATGATGATGCGATCCGTTCCCAAAGCAACCACTGCCGCTCCACTGAGCGCGCGGTCTTTGATCCAGGCAACGGTAGTCACCTTTGCCGGGTCGAGTTCTGCAATCGTGTTGGCAATATTGACGCTGGAATCCAGATAGCCACCTGGCGAATCAATGTCGAAGATCAACAGATTGGCTCCTTCCGCGACGGAAGTCCGAATTTGTCTCAGGATGAATTCTTCGGTCAGCGGCGTAATCGTTTCGTGCAGAGCGATTAGCCGCGCGTCTGTGGGCTGTTCGTTCTGAGAGCGTTCTCGCATCGATTCGGTCGGCAGGTCGTACAATGACGCAACGTCACGGCGTGTCCTGACAGTTTTCGCAACCAGAAAACCGGCTCGCTGCGCATCAGATGCGTTGAAAGCTCCCGGAGCCCCCGCGTCTTTGACCGTTGCTGTCTCAGAAATTTCTATGTCATTGTTACGCTTGAGCTTCAGTTCTTTCGGTGTGAGAAATTGCTGTTCGGGAAAGCCAGCTGCGCCTTCCAGCTTGACTCTAAGAAGCTCTACTCCGGGATCCATCATTGCCATCACGACACCGCGAGACAGTCGGCTGTTTCGGCGACGACCGGAGATACTCAGAATGAATTCCTGTTCTTCTTTCGGCAGAGCAGAACCGCGACCGATGTCTCCGATAGAAGCATCCGGATCCATCACAACGTCATGACACGCCAACGCGATGATACTGTGGTAGCCGTGAACCGTTTTCGGAATCCACGCAACCGTCCGCACGCGCGATACGTCAGCAGAAATCAGTTTCCGTGCAAGATCACTCACCTGCCCAAAGCGGCTTGCGCCGGGCGGAATTTCGAGAATCAGGACGGCGTCACGATTTTCTCGCTCTGCCTTCGCCTGCAACTCCATCGCCAAATTACCAACACGCGCAACCTGTGAATCTCCAATAGGGCTGGTCAGCGTCAGAAATTGTCCGAACCTTGGGGCTTGAGCTTCCGCAGCTTCCTGAGCGACCGCGGAATGAGCTCCAGTGGCGGCAACCGTTGCAAAAAGCAGGCAGGACAGATTCAAAG
>CAYZYB010001123.1:0-2352 GCA_964481505.1 uncultured Planctomycetaceae bacterium
GCGGGACGATAGCAAAACCACTTTCGTTCGTAGCTTTGACTGGTTCACGAGCGGCCTTGGGATTTTATTTCTGGGTGCTGCGTTGACGATTCATCCGGTGCTCCCATGGTTAACTCCTGACAGCTACGCCGAAGCAGCTGAGCTGGTTTCCGTGATTTTGCTGGGCTTCTTTTTGTTCGGGATGAACATTCACTTCGATGTTCCGGCCCTGCTTTCAAAACGCACGACGCTGCTGATCCCCGGTTGCATCGCCGGACTCGCGGTCAACATCATCGGCAACATCCTGCTGATCCCGGTGATCGGCGCATGGGGCGCCGCCTGGACGGGCGTGCTGACGTATGCTGTGTTCTCCTTCGGAAATTTGTGGCTTAGCCGTAGAGCCGGAATCATTCCCTACCGTGGCTGGCACACGGCGATCAAGTGTATGGCATTCTGCGCGACTTACGCTGTCACCCGCTGGTTGTGTTTTCCGCATCTGTCCCAATGGGGACAACTTATGCTGTCCATCGCTGTTTGTGCTGCCTGGGCCATCGTTTTGCTCGGACGCGACGCGACTACATGGTGGGTCATGCGGCAGCGAACCATCAAAGCTGAGAAAGCCACAAGCTCTCAGCAGGAAGAGCCTCTTCTGAAACCAACTGCTCTTCAATCAGATGCAGTTGACGGCTGAAGCTCGCCGCTTGCAGGTTCTTTACGTTCGATTGCAGCGTTCAAGATTCTCAACGCCGCGAAACTCATGGGAGGATGGCAGGACTATTGCGGAATAGAGCTGTAAAATGGCTACAGTGCATCACTGCGAACCATTAGCCCAATCTCGGATTCCGGCCGCCTGATGCATATTATTTACCAATGCCCGGCGTGTGAGAAACGCAATCTCTCTCACCCCCAACCATCCACCGCTGTCATCAGCTGCGAACAATGCGATTGGTCGCGAGATGAAGGAGCGAATGACTTTGATGGCGAGTATTGCCGCCGTTGCCGCGTGTGTGGCTGCGAAGATTTGTGGCGTCAAAAGGACTTCCCACCGGCACTCGGACTTGCGTTTGTCGCCACCGGCGGCTTACTAAGCACGATTGCGTGGGCGTGGCACGAACCGCTTTGGGCTTTAGGAATCCTGATGGCGTTCGCGCTGATCGACCTGGTGCTTTACACTTACATGAGCGACATGCTGGTTTGCTATCGCTGTCGAGCGCGACATCGAAAAACGGATCTCGATGAAAACCACGTGGCTTTCGATCTGGAATTGAATGAACGCTATATTCAGATGAAAAAACGTCAGGATGAAGCCGAAAGAAAAACCCAGCGGCAAAGCAATTGACGGCAGCAGGGAAGTCTGCGGTCTGCGAGGTTCTTCTCACTCAGTCGGTTCATTCCTGGCACCTGGTCAGATATCATTTGGGATATCGCGAAAAGTCTCGCGTGACTTTTGCTGTTCGCCACACTGACCGGAGTATTTAGACGTTGGAGGATCTTCGCCAACAGATCGTCGAAGACCTGACGGATGCGCTCGACGGTGAGATTCGCACCGACGACGTGACGCGAGCGCTTTACGCCACAGACGCCAGCATCTACGAAATCAAGCCACTCGCCGTGGCGTTTCCGAAGTCTGCCTCTGACGTTGTGACGCTGGCGACTTTCGCGTCAGCTCACAACTTTGCTTTGATTCCGCGAGGTTCCGGAACCGGACTTGCCGGCGGTTGCCTTGGCGCCGGAGTTGTCGTCGACTTTTCGCGGTACATGAACAAAGTCATACGTATCGATGGCGACGTTGTTCGTGTGCAACCAGGGATAACTCGCACTGCGCTGAACGAAGCACTGAAAGCTCAGGGCCGTTACTTTGCGCCCGATCCATCGACGTCAGAAGTAACCACGATCGGTGGCATGATTGGAGTCGACGCCGCGGGATCACATGCGTTTCGGGTCGGCTCGACTCGAGATCACATCAAGAGCCTCGAATGCGTCTTCCCGGGCGGTCAACAAATGGAACTCGGGAACGAAACGGTTGAGCGTACTTTCGCCATACGACAGCCCGTGACCGGCCTGCAGGCTCCGATTGCAAATTCCACACAGAAAATTGTCCCACCGGTTCGTAACGAAACGCTGCCCCTGACATCACTGACGGCGGCAACACGCAAAGTCGATCTGATTGAACGTCTGTCGGCTCTTTTGAAGGATGATCGCGAAACAATTCGTCAGCACCAGCCAATGCTGTTGCGAAACTGCTGCGGATACATGTTGCGAGGGGTGTTGCAACGCGGCACTTTGGACATGCCGCGACTGCTGGCTGGATCCGAAGGCACTCTCGCGCTCATCACAGAAGCGACACTGCACACCTTGCCATTGCCGCAACAC
>CAYZYB010001124.1:0-2351 GCA_964481505.1 uncultured Planctomycetaceae bacterium
CCCTAATGTCCCGGACGGTAAAGCTCACAACGTTCAGCTGGAAGCCTATACGAAGGCGACCGAAGCTGCTGCCAAAGAGGCCGGTGTTGCTTTCGTAGACCTGTTCCATCCAACTTTGGAATTGTTCGAAGCCAGCGATCAGCCGCTGACACTCAACGGTGTCCACATGACGCCTGCCGGGAACCAAAAACTGGCTGAAGTCATCGCGACCGCTTTGATGGGCGAGGCGGTTGCTTCTTCCGGTTCGATGGAAGCGTTGCGAGATGCCGTGGTTGACAAGAATCATCACTGGAACAATCGCTATCGTGCTCGCGACGGAAACGATGTGTGGGGCGGACGCTCGACACTGAAATTCGTCAATGATCAAACCAATGCCGTTGTTTTGCAGCACGAACTATCGATGCTCGACGTCATGACCATGAATCGCGACACACGCGTTTGGTCTCTGGCGAAAGGCAGAGACGTCGCGGTCGATGACAGCAATGTTCCAAAGCCGATCGAAGTGATTTCGAATGTTGGAGGAGGCAGCAAGAGTTCCAGCGCGATGAAAGAAGGTAAACTGGATTACATCAGCGGCGAAGAGGGTATCAAATACATGGCCGTGGCGGATGGTTTTGAAGTCAGCCTGTTTGCCGACGAAGCTCAGTTTCCGGAATTGGTGAATCCGGTGCAGATGCAGTTCGACTCGAAAGGTCGGTTATGGGCTGCGGTATGGCCAACGTACCCAACCTGGGAACCTCAGAAAGAAATGAACGACGCGCTGCTGATCGTTCACGACGACAACGGGGACGGCAGAGCTGATCGCGTCACCGAATTCGCTCGAGTGCAGAACCCGCTGGGCTTTGAATTCTGGAATGGCGGCGTCATCGTGACGTGTACACCGGAAATTCTGTTCCTCAAAGATACCGATGGAGACGACGTCGCCGATGTTCGCACCATCATGCTGCAGGGACTCGATTCTTCTGACACTCACCATGCCGCCAACAATCTCATTGCAGGCCCGGACGGGGCAATCTATTGGCAGAGCGGAATCTTTATGCAGCACAACCACGAACACCCGTGGGGACCTTCGCTGCAAACGGCGGCTTCGGCGATGTATCGCTTCGACCCGCGTCGCTTCACGATATCGATGCACGCTACCAATTCCCCGAACCCTCACGGAACCGCTTTTGATCGCTGGGGATACCACTATGCGACAGACGGCACTGGTGGTCGAGCGTATCAGGTTCGTTCGGCAGGTAAGGGCTTTAAAATGCACGAATTGCTTAAGAAAGAAGTTCGCCCTGTAGCGGCCTGCGAAGTTGTCAGCAGCACGCACTTCCCTGAATCGATGGATGGTGACTTCCTGATTTGTAACGTCATCGGTTTCCTTGGCATTAAGCACTACCACCTGGACCGCAACGTTCAGACCGGCAACGTCTGGGGAGAACCCGCGGGGGATGAACT
Organism: uncultured Planctomycetaceae bacterium; assembly: GCA_964481505.1. Taxonomy (GTDB): domain Bacteria; phylum Planctomycetota; class Planctomycetia; order Planctomycetales; family Planctomycetaceae; genus Fuerstiella. The sequence goes on from CAYZYB010001124.1 coordinate 1,447, forward strand.
GACTGTCACAACAGTCAACGCAGACGGTTCGAAGACTGTGGATAATTCGCGAGGGCTGTTGATGAGCGGCGATAAGAACTTTCGCCCAACAGATGCGATTTTCGCGCCGGACGGTTCGCTGTACTTCAGTGACTGGCACAACGCGATCATCGGACACATGCAGCACAATATTCGCGACCCAAATCGAGACCACTTGCACGGTCGTATCTATCGAATGACGGCAACCGGTCGACCGCTGCAGAATCAAGTGGCAGTCGATGGTCAGCCCGTCGCTGCCTTGCTGGAGAATCTGAAATCACCAGTGGATTCTGTTCGCCATCGAACTCGGCTGGAACTCAGCGAACGTGATTCGAAAGAAGTCATCGCCGCTGCCAAACAATGGATGAAGACGCTTGATCCCAATGATCCGGCCGATGCGCATCATCTTTTGGAAGCTCTCTGGCTGCATCAAGAGCTCAATGCTCGAGATTACCAGTTGATGGGCGAATTGCTGAAGTCTCCGGATCCACACACTCGCATCGCGGCGAACACGGTGAAGCACCTTTGGTTCAACGTGGAAAGTACGATGCGTGGTGGAGTGATCGCCGCTGAAAAACTTATGGCGACCCAGAAGTCGGGTATTCTGAGTGATACGCCGGAACTCACAACGATTCGCATCGGCACGGTACCGGAAAAAATGCGTTACAACGTCACCGAACTCACCGTAAAGCCTGGCAAAAAGGTGAAGCTGACTTTCGCCAACGCGGACTTCATGCCGCACAACATTATGCTGGTGAAGCCTGGCACAGACAATGACATCGGCCTGAAAGCCATGGCTCTGGGAGCTGGTGGTTTTGCTGTGAATTATGTTCCGGACAGCCCCGGCATTCTGTGGGCCAGCAAATTGGTTGATTACGGACAGGAAG
>CAYZYB010001125.1:0-2348 GCA_964481505.1 uncultured Planctomycetaceae bacterium
TCTCTCAACAGTGAGCGCACCGGCGCTGAAAGGGTGCTGATACAGATGAGCCCAGGGCCAGCGGTGCCAGGTCTGTCGCAACTCAGGCACTTCGGCAGCAACCAGACCGTACGCCTTCAGAAAAATGGCCGGCCAGGAAATGCGGACGTCCGCTGTGGAACGTGCTTTTGCTATTTGAGACAGGTCGCAGATTCGGTCGTGGCCGCACAGCGGCACCGCTCTGTTGAACCACAAGAGATCCCAGGAAAGCCGCCGCGAATACGGCACAGAAAAAGTTGTTCCGTCTCTTGAGTCCGTCACTGGATTGACTTCCATTTCGTAAATACCCAGATCGAATTTTGTCAGCAGCGCGTTCCTTAACCTGATGCTGCAGCGTAAAGCCGCTTTCCCAAGAGCACCAACTGCGTTGCCAAGTCCCCGCAGGTCGACGTAGTTTATCAGATTGGAACGCCTCGGAAAGTCATCTTTCATTCACTAACTGCGACGCTGCGACGCCCTGCGGTGTTGCTCTGCTGCGGCTGCGCCGTTGAATTCTGGTATTCTGTTTTAGCCGTTAGATGTTGTTGCGCGAAGTGAGCGGAACGAAGAAAGGATCTTTGGTGAAGAATGGGGATGGTAGCAGATTGTTGCATTTGAAATGGGCGGCGGGGGTCGGACTGAGCTTGCGAAGGAAACCCTGGAGTTCCGCACGTGCCTTGTATGGACCGGACAGATAGGTAACAGTTGTTCGGGCACATGGGTAACACTTCTGTAGTCTGGGTTCTTCTCGAATTCTGGGGAGATCCGATGAGCTGGAAGGAGTGTGACTGCGTGTCAGAACGTCGTGGATTTGTGTCATTAGCATTGTCAGAGGGGGCTAATATTTCGGCTCTTTGTCGACGATTTGGCGTAGCTCGAAAGACGGGCTACAAGTGGATTCGCCGGTTCAGGGAGCTCGGTGAAGCGGGGTTAGTCGATCATTCGAAGACCCCTCATTCGTTTCGTAGTCCAACGTCTGATGATGTGGAAAAACTGGTTTTGGGTGTTCGCGATGAACATCCTGCGTGGGGCGGGCGGAAGATTCGAGCTCGCCTGTTGCACCTGGGGCATGAAGCAATGTCTCGGCATGAACGACTTTTCAGTCAGGCAAAAGAAAAGAACCACGCATCTCTGCAGAGATGCGTGGTCTTGCTATGTCCGAACAGTTGTTGTTTGGATTGCCTATTTATTGACGAAGTTGTCCATCAACTGAATGCCGGCAGGGCCGACGAGAATTACGAAAATGCCGGGAAAGATGAAGAGAACCAGCGGGAAAATCATTTTAACGGCGGCTCCCTGTGCCTTCTCTTCTGCCATTTGTCGACGCTTCGTTCTCATACTGTCGGACTGAACTCGCAAAGCTGTTGCAATCGACGATCCGAAACGGTCGGCCTGAATCAGAATGGCGGCCAACGCTCGCATGTCATCGATGCCGGTGCGGATACCGAGGTCTCGCAGAACTTCACGACGCGGGCGTCCCATTTGTAGTTGCATATTAGCGGTTGCCAGTTCCTGGCACACTTCCGGAGCTCCATCCATGAGTTCTTCCGAGACGCGACGAAGTCCTGCATCCAGTCCGAGTCCCGCTTCAACACAAACGACCAAAAGGTCAAGTGCATCGGGTAACTGCAGGAAGATCTTCTGTTGACGCGACATCTTCAGGAGTGTGAGCAGTGCTTCGGGAAGGTAGAAGCCAACACCACCGCCAATGATAAATCCCATCCACGAATTATTCGAGACGCCCATGTTGGCGAAGCCGTAGATCGCACCGAACAACAAGCCGAGAATCAGCGAAATAATCTTGAGAGCAAGAAAGTTTCTCGGAGCATTCGGGTTAGAGAAACCAGCATTTCCCAGGCGGATCTTGAGAGCACTTTGTTCTTCTTCGTCGCCCGATTCCAAAGCCTTCGACAGCGTCGGGGCAGCCTTCTCAATCATCCCCTTCATGCCACTGCTCTCGTCCGCACCGCCCGCTCCACGGCGAAGATTCGGATCACGCATTTCTTCGAGACGCTCAGACGCTCGCGACTTACGATTCGACATCAGCGTAATCACGGTCCAGACGGCTGCGGCAATGGCTCCGAAGGCGGCAAACGAAATGATTAGTTCAGGTTTCATGACACTGTACTCTTGTAGTCGTAAAAGATGCGGTTGGACCGAGTTTGGGTAACGTAAAGGTCAGAGCCCTGGAACGGTCAGACCTTAATGTCGATAATCTTCTTGATGCAGATGGCTCCGAGGATTTGCAGGAAGCCCGTTGCTGCCAGCATCTTTCGACCTTCTTCGCGGTCGAACAGCACCATCACATACTCTGGATTCAGGTAGTAAAC
>CAYZYB010001126.1:0-2347 GCA_964481505.1 uncultured Planctomycetaceae bacterium
GTGCTCACCATCCTGCAGATAATAGCCGTTCGGGAAAATCAATCCCTGGTCATCCGGCAGCATGACGCACGCGTCTCGGACAGAGTCCAATCGCAGCGCTCGCTGCAGCTTTTCGTTATAGACAATGTATCGAAACTCTTTTTCCTGGTACGGACGCATCTTCAGCAGAATGATGTTGCCGATGATTGCGTAGTAGATTTCGCCGTCGTCCAGCGTTTGATCGGGATCGTCCACGGGTTCAGCGTAGACGCCTTCGCCGCTTTCTGTGTTATTTTCGATCTTGATCGTTAAGTCGCCGCCAACGGTTTCGACAAAGACACGATCTTTGATCGAAATGTGCGGATGGTCGCCATAGTGATGATCATCGCGAGTCGTACGCGTCCATTCGAAGTCGTGCTGCGGCGGAAAGCGATACTCGTGTTCGCTGCGGTTGTCGACGTAGCGCAGCTGCACATTGTCGCCGGAACCTTCCATCACCCACTTAAAGACTTTGGTCTCACTTGCCGTTTTCCCAACCTGAAACACCATAAACAAAGTCGCGCCCCGAGTCGCAAACTTCGAAAACACGGCGTTCTTGTAGTACTTGAACAACTCCCCGAAATCTCGCCGGGCAGCCCCGGCAGGCGATGGCGTGGTGCGTTGGGAGGCTGCGTGGACGGGGGTGTCCGCCGAGGGAGAGTTTTGAGAGTTGGCGGAGGTGTCGAAAACCGTGTGGGGTGTTGGGGTTAGTTTGCCGTCTTTGAATGTGTATTGGGCGAAGACATCGGACGGCTGCATTTCGGATTTGAGACCGAAGTGGACGTTGTATCCGAACAGCAACTGATTGCCGATGGCCACCATGTCACGTGGTGTGCAGTTGTGCTCTGTAGTGATGCGTTCGGTACTTAGCAGCACGGTATCGATTGAACCGAAGACCTGCTTTCTGGCTTCGTTTAGCTGATCCAGACGCGAACGAAGTTCTTTGCCGCTGGCCAGCAGGCGGTTGCGGATGATTTCGTACGTACTGCTTTCCAGCCCCGCGGGTGCGGCGGCGGTTTCCGTCGTTGTCTGGTTGTCTATGGTTTCTGACATTGATGTTCTGTGCGAAGACGATTTCGTTTTGCGTGGGCGACCCCAGGTGTGAATCAGAGCGTGAAGACGGTGAAGGTGGCAGCACGATGGCTCCGGAGCTTTCGCTCCGGGTTTGGCCACGCGGAAAGTCAGTGTGACCTTTTAGTAGGGCCGGTTCCTACCGGCCTTTCTGCCTGGATATTCCGAATCGGCCGATGAGAACCGGCCCTGCTCTCCGCCGCTGCTTTTACTAGGCTTCTTTTTGTCCGTTCGGCAAGCCAGTCGCCAGCGACGCGATCTTTTGCGTCGCCAGCGGTGATCCCGCCACCTTTTCGAGCATGCGAGACAGTTCGCCGCGAGCTTCGTCGGTGTCGGCTTTGACCAGCATTTGTCCGATCAACGCTGATACGGAAAGATCCTTCACATCCTCAAAGGACATGTTGAACTGGCCGGCAAACTGCGTCAGCTTTGTCCGGAAGTATTCCGGATCGCCGTTGAAGAATGTCTGCTTGATGTCGGTCATCGTTTCGCTGTTATGGACAAAGCGATCGACCGCTTTGCCGGCCTTCACTGAACTGACGATCTGATCGAAGAATGTGCTTTCGCCGCCAACGATGTCGATACGTGCTGTCTTGAGAGCTTCGCCGACGATACCCGCCTGAGCTTCTGCGATGTATTGCTGAGTTTCGATCGCTGCGATCTCGATTTGCTTTTCCTTTTCCAGCTGCAGCTTGAACTCTTCGTGCTCTTTGCCGACGCTGTCGAACAGCTTCATCGCTTCGGCCTTTTCCTGAATACCGGTTGCTTCTGCGGTGTATTTCAGTTGCAGCACCTGAGCTTCTGCGGCACCCGTCTTTTCGGTGGCGTCTGCTTTGGCATGCATGACTTCCGCTTCGGCCAGACCAATCGCTGCGTGGTCGGCAGCTTTCGCTTCTGCCAGCATTTTCGTGGCTTCGGTTTCTTTCTCCGCCGACGCTCGCTTTGCTTCGGCTTCAACAACGACCTGCTCCGCCGTCAGTTCTGCTGCCGACTTCGAAGCTTCGGCCGCCTTAACCTGCTTGACCATCGCTTCCTGAGCAGCCTTTTCAGCCAGAGTGACGGCAACCTGTTTCTCACGGTCGGCCGACATAAAGGCTTCGGTGTCTTTGATCTTCTGCTCTTCTTCCACGACCGCACGTTCGACCGTGACACGTTCGCGGATGACGTCCTGGATGTTCTTCTTTTCGACTTCGATCACTTTTTCTTTTTCGATATCGGCCAGACCCACGATTCGCTGGCGTTCTGTGACTTCCAATTC
>CAYZYB010001127.1:0-2346 GCA_964481505.1 uncultured Planctomycetaceae bacterium
TACCAGCGTTGCAGCAGCGTCAGCAATGGTGCTGTGGGAGGCATCGGACCACGAGTCGCTCGCAGAGTGCGCATCCATTGGCGATGGATCGGTGTTGTCCAGGACAAACTGCCATCGGTTTGACGTACGGCATATACCACCCCGCTGACAGGCACCGCTTGCTGAACGGGGATCACTCTGTCTTCATCTTTTTCGACAGTGTCGGTAATCACCAACCAGTGCCCGCCGCTGTTGCGAAGATGCAGATACGTACCTTCTTTGGCATCGGGGACGACAGTGTCTGCCGTCTGAGTCACTCGGTACAGGTCGAATATCTGCAGACGATTGGTATCAGACAGAACGGCAACGTTGCCATTGACAATGTTTGAAACCAAACTGTCCGCGGGCAGAGGAATACTCCAGGCCTGCTTGTTGGTGCTGAGATCGTGTGATTCCAGGGCGGCCGTTTTTGTGTTGCGTCGAAAAACCAGGCAATGCCCGTCAACGACAGCAATTCGCCAACGTAGATCTTCGCCGTCTTCCGGCTGAAATGTGTAGACCGATGAGCCCGAATTTTCACTGGCGTCCGTCCACCATGCTGGTAGTGAAACGACGCGTTCGAGTGATCCGTCAATCAGGTTTCGTAGTTCCACCTGGGCTCTGGCTTCAGAAATAAGCAACAGGTGATTTTCGGTTGCAGTCATGCGGCAATCGCTCGGCAACCCGCGAACCTGCCACTGTGGGACACCGGAAAACGTATTCAGCATGACCAGTTGCTGGTTTCCGAAAATCGGCAGGCCATGTGGCGTTAGCGGGCCAACGGGCGACAAGCCACTGGGTTGCATATCAAACTGAGTGGTGCGTTCGTAACCGCGGCTTGGAAAATTGTTGGCGCGGCCCAGCACCATTCGCGTGTCGATGTTCCATAAACGTTTTGGGGGTTGTTGCAGTGTTGCGCTGCTGCAGTCGAAGACGGTAATTTCGTGGTCCAGCTTGAGTGCCAGCAGGCTGCCCCAGGCCAAAACGTATTTCGCTGAAGTAATCGACCAGATTGGTTCAAAGTTTCTGCGCTGCGATCCTGGTGGGTTCTGTCCGAATTTGATCGTCCACCGTGGACGCCCACTCTGATCGTACGCTTTGACTACGTCGCCCTTGTCGCTCGCCAACAGGAATTCCCAGCCACCGAAATGGCACGGCGTTCCGTAAAACGGCAGGTTACGGGTCACAGAACCAGTATCAGTCGTGATCATTGGGGTCGCGCTTCGAGCGGGCGATTCTGTGACGACTGCTTTTCCCTGCCAGGGGATCGTCGGCAATTCATCCTTAATCGAAGCCTGTAGTTTCTGAAGTTGCTGTTTAGAGGCAGCGGTGGCCGACAAGACTCCATAACGACTTAGCGAAAGCTTCGGCGCTTGCTGCGTTTCCTTCAGTTGCGATTTGCCATGTGTCAGCGATGTTCCAAGCGTGCGATCTGCGATGTCGGCAAGCTGCAACCAAAGCCTGCCGGACGTCGCGTCGGTAATCAACTGTTCCGTCGCAGCGGCAGCGGATTCGGCGTTCGGCGAATCAGCCAGCGTTGACTGTGCGATATGCCGAATTGCCGATGCTGTGTTAGGCGGGCTGGGAATGCTGGAATCAGACGTTGCTTCCACGACGGGGCGCGGAAAGCCGCTCAGCATTGATGCTTCCAGCGACCATTGAACGTCATCTTTTGTCTGTGCCTCCTTTAGTCGAGTCCGAATTCCGGCACTCACGAAATCTCGAATCTGCTCGGCATCGTCCCCACCTCGGATGTCCATCGCAGCTCGAATCCTGGCCGCTTGCACTCGTAAACTTTGCTGTTTGAGGTTGCCGGACTCGACGTAATTCGTTCGCTCTTCGAACGCCTGGTTCAGCAGGTTAAGAATAAGTTCCGCGAGCATTTTCGGTTTGACGTTTTTGTCTCTCAGTTGCCCTTCGGCCACCAGCGATTCCAACTGCCGCAGTTGTTGCTGGCTGCCGTTCAGTGAATTCCACTGTTCGGGCAGCACGGTCGTGTCCAGAAGCGTCATGCCGAGCATACGATGGACGAGGTCAACGATTTGCTCATTGCCGGGGCCGGTTGAGCCAATGAGCTTTCTGGCTTCCGGAATGTGTTCTGAATTCGCCTCGTAATCCAGCCGCAAGCCTTCCATCAGTGATTTGATGAGCACGCTCTTCGCCTGCCGAGCGGAATTGTCTTCATCACCGGCAACGATTTTTCGAAGCGAATTTTCACCGCCCATGACATTGCCGGCAAGAAGCAGGCGATTGGCTTCGACCATCGGTGACTGCGACGACTCTTCGACATTGCCGAAATTGGTGACGGATGTTGCAGACTGTGAAAAT
>CAYZYB010001128.1:0-2346 GCA_964481505.1 uncultured Planctomycetaceae bacterium
ATGGAACCGAAGGACCCGCCTTACGATTTTGCTGCCGCAAAGGGCCGACTCGAGCCCAAATCTGCTGACGCCGCCGCATCTTTTGCGAAACTTCCCGACGAAGCATGCCCAGATGGGTATTCGGTTGGACTTGTTACACTTCATCCCCAATACACCGCTAAGTCATATTTTCCCGGCGACCTACTGCGTGAAGCAAGAATGGAAGCGATTGGTTCGCGACCCGCTCGGACCACTCCTGAGAAATGGACGAAGCAAGGGGCCCCGGAAGAATCGCCTACAACCGAACTATTCGTGGCCGCACGCCGAGAAGACTTTGAGCGTTTCGCAAACGGGATTCCTAACCTTACCGAAGCTGACAGAAGCTCCCGCGACTTGTTCAAGGTCGAAAATTTTCGCGCGCCACAGGCAGAAGATCGCATTCAGAAAATCAGGAAACGATCCGATGATCCCATGCTTGAAGTTGTGCTGCATACATCCGGCATTCCGAGGCCTTCTCGGATTCTCGAAGCGTTTGAGGCGTATGCTAAGTCGCTTGGACTCGATCCAATCATGGAACGGCGTTTCGACGTTAGCGGATTAACGTTTCTTCCAATTCGCTCCACCCGCGACTTAATTGACGACCTTAGCAAGTTTTCCTTTCTTCGTACGATTCGTGAAATGCCCGGCCTCCGTCCGCTTCGCCCGATTATTAGGTCTTCTGCGAAGGCAAAACCGTTTCCGGTCTTGCTTCCTGACCCTAAACCCGTTGATATGCAATTGCGTGCCGCTGTGTTCGATGGTGGAATTTCGGACGAGCTACACGACTCAAAATTTGCAGTAGCTCATGAACCTGAAGGAATCGGCCAAGCCGTTGAAGGGTATGTTGACCATGGCACAGGCGTTACTTCCGCTGTTTTGTTTGGGCCGTTGGCTAAAGGCGACGATCTTGCTCAACCATACGGCATTGTCGATCATTACCGAGTACTTGATGAAAACTCCAGTAAAGATCCACTCGAACTTTATGACACGCTCAACCATATCAAAAACGTGTTGCAGTCTCGCAAATATCAATTCGTAAATTTGAGTATCGGACCAGCCCTGCCGATCGAGGACTACGACGTTCACGCGTGGACAGCAGTGTTGGATTCGATTTTCGCTGACGGCGAAACATTAACAACAGTTGCGGTTGGAAATGAAGGCGAGCAAGATCACGAATCGGGAAATGCCCGTGTGCAGGTTCCATCCGATTCTGTAAATTCGCTGGCAGTCGGTGCTGCTGACAGTCGCAGCAAGACTTGGAAACGCGCACCTTACAGTTGTATCGGCCCCGGTAGAAGTCCCGGCCTGATCAAGCCCGAAGTGATTGCGTTCGGTGGTTGCGGCAAAGAACCATTCTTTGTTCTTGACCAATCGACCTCTATTGCAACGCCAGATGCAGGGACCAGCTACGCTTCCCCATACACCCTCCGCATGGGAATGGGGGTCCGCGCGCATTTCGGAAACAGTCTTTCAATGCTGGCGATTAAATCGCTGTTAGTGCATTGCTCAGAACCGGCCAAGAAACTGCCCTTGCGTGAAATAGGTTGGGGCCGGGTCGCCCAGAACATTGACTCGATCGTGGTATGCCCAGACGGCGAAGCACGCGTCGTTTACCAAGGCGAACTGACACCAGGACAATACCTTCGTACGCCCGTACCGTTGCCATCCGGAAAAATCGAGGGCATGGTGACTTTGTCGGCGACATTTTGTTTTGCGTGTCAAACGGATCCCGAAGACCCCGGCAACTACACTCGGGGTGGGTTGGATGTCACGTTCCGTCCGCACGCCGAAAAATTCGATGACGATGCTGTGAATCCGAAATCAAAGAGTTTCTTCCGACGAACTGACTTTGACACAGAGAAAGAGCTTCGTTTGGATGCTCACAAATGGGAAACTACGCTTCACCGTAGCCAACGTTTCAGGTCAACGACACTCAAAGACCCAATTTTCGACGTTCACTATCAAGTGCGCGAGGCCGGCAAGGCAAGCGGTGGCGACAGAATCAAATATGCCTTGATCATCACCCTATCAGCCCCAAAGGTAAAAAATCTCTATCAACGTATCGTTCAGCGATACCAAACCCAACTCGAACCGATCGTACCCGTGGTTGAAGTTCCAATTCGGGTCCGCTAATAAATCGCTGATGGGATTGCGGCATCAAGAAGTTCAAGCCGTCTGGCTGTGCTTACAATGACTCGATTGATCACAGAGAAGGCAATTCAGCTATTTGAGAGAATCCATCATTTGTTTGCCGTATGCCACAACATCGTCGAGAAGTGGTTGGCCGCTTTCAACGATTGCCGATATTTCGTCCATACATCCTGTGCA
>CAYZYB010001129.1:0-2341 GCA_964481505.1 uncultured Planctomycetaceae bacterium
CCGTTTCTGCTCGGGGATTTGTTTCAGCTTCCGCGCGATAATCCCAACTGGTTATTGTCTGAGCTCTTTGATTGTCTTGACGAACCCCTGCCGGCGATTTATGGGAATCATGACGTTCGTGAGAATGCCTTAAACGAACACGATTCGATTAACCTGCTATTCACATCGGGGCACCTGCAATTACTGACAGAACCGTGGGTGGGAACAATAGACTCTCTGTCGGTGATCGTCGGCGGTTCGTCGTGGGGAACGGCGGTGCCACGGAAATTCGACAAAGCGAAAGACGACACCGATCTTGTCATCTGGATCACTCACCACGACATCACAGTACCCGGCTACGATGCGGGCCGCATAAAGCCTGGCCACCGCCCCGGTATCGACCTTGTCATCAATGGCCACATTCACCGTCGCCTCGGAACCGTTACAAAAAAGACAACGCATTGGCTAACGCCCGGCAACATCACTCGACGCACGCGCAGTGATGCGACTCGAGATCACGTGCCTTCTGTGTTGACCGTTATTCCCTCGAAACAGACGTCAGGCGAAAACAAGAACGCTAAAAGCAATAACAATCGGTTTCCGTTTTGCGTCGACGAAACACAACATTGGTTAGCCGAATGGATCGAAGTCCCACACGCTGCGTTTGACGACGTATTTCATGGCGACGTTCAAGCCGACGACGAAACAACGCAGCAATCCGGGTTCATTTCGGACCTCGCACAACTTACACAACGCCGGACCGACACAGGTGCCGGCCTAATTGAATTCCTGAACACCAATCTCACAAAATTTGAACAACCAGTCGCGGAAGAAATTCTACGACTGGCAGGAGAAGTCACCAGTGGCGAAGAAGACGACTGAAGAACCCGCCGGCATCGAAGAGCTGACTCAGCAATACCATTCGCTGAATGAGCGAAAGATCCAGGCTGAGACACAACTCAAAGAAGCCGACAAACGTCTCAAGGAACTGCAGAAGCAGGCCCAAAAAGACTTCGGCACCAGCGACGTTGAAGAACTGCAGACGAAGCTGGAAGAAATGGAATCCGAAAACCAGAAACGCCGCGCGGACTACCAAAAACTACTCACCGGCATCCAGGCAGACCTCGAAAAAATCGAATCGCCGGAATAGAAGACCGGCTTACGCAAACCGGGCTCCCAACGGCCCCGTTAATATTTTGGAGGTGGATCGTCGGCGGTGACTCCGTTCCCACGATCGTTTCACGCAGGTCGAGTAGACGTCGAGGCAATTGGCTTTGCGATGAGTGACAGTTTCCGGTTTGATGTTACCGGGGCTGCGGGCGATTAATGGCTGCTAACGCTCATGGATGTCTCTGACATCAAGCGTTTGGCCCGGTTCTACAGTTTGATCAGCAACCCAATTAACTCGTTGTTCGTTCGGCGCGTTTGCAGGATGATGGAATTGAATTCCGAAACTCACGTTGGGGATGACGGTTGGGATTTCAAAACGGCCTTCTGCGGTTGTTGGAGCGGCACTTTCGATCACTTCAGATACGAGCCATTCCGGATGATCCGGATAGTTTGGCCATGGCGTGTAGCCGACTAAAGGGTTTCCATTCCTGTCAAGCAGTCTGCCGCAGACGTTTCCCACCGGTAACATGGTGACATCCAGCGGTGCGAAATCTTCGGCGGAAATCTCGCCGTAAAAATGGAGTTTGCCGTCCCGACTGATGGCGAATAGTGAACGAGTTTCTTCGGGATCTAAGGATACGGCTTCTGCCTCGTTGCTTTCGAGGCGAATCATAGCCGGGCCTCTGCCGTCGTCAGTCCCGACCATCATGCGAACCAGGCCTTGTGCTGCGACGCCGTCAATATCATTGCCGTCCACGGTCACGAACCGGATGCTTCGGTTTTGAGCCGGTCGAACGCGGAACTCGTAGTGCAGGGTTTCTGCATCCGCACATGGTCGAATCACCTGGTAAGCCTGCACTCCGTTAGTTGTCCATTTATCGCTGTCGCTGAGTGACACTTCTCCCGACATAGTTGCAAAAGTGTCCGCCGTTTTGGCTATCCCATCATTGGGTTGACGTCGCTTGATTGGCAGATACCTGTCATGGCGTTCCATCTTGTCTTTCTCGTCGAAGACCGACGGCATATATGCCCAGGCCGTTGCGAGTCGCACGAACAGGAGACCCGGGACTGGCAAGGCTACGAGCCAAAACGATCCGTCTGACAGGATGAAGGATCGTTGCGTGCTGCAGTCTTCAAGAGAGACTTCCAGCGAATCAAGGACAGCTTCATCCTTAGCATTTGGTCGCAACACTTCGTATTGAACGCTGCCGCAAATCGGTGAAGCACAGGGGCCAGGAGTATGACTGAAGGG
>CAYZYB010001130.1:0-2335 GCA_964481505.1 uncultured Planctomycetaceae bacterium
TCCGCAAACTCGGCAAACCTGGCACGATGGCCGTTGGTTATTACCTCACAACAACACTGCTTGCTGTCGGCACTGGTGTTCTGATTGTGAATCTGTTCAGCCCAGGCGTGGGACTAAACGTAGATTCCATGATGCAGAACATGGACACTGACCATGCCGCCCACATCGAAGAACTCAAACAAAGCGAAGGCCCGAAAAGCATCGGCGACATCTTTCACAAGATGGTGCTGATGCTGTTCACCAACAACCTGCTGAAGTCAATGGTCGAAGCCGACCTGCTGCCACTGATTGTCTTCAGCATTGTCTTCGCCGGTATGCTGACCACCATGGGAAAGCGGTCCGAAACAATTTGCGAAATGATCATCAGCGTCAACGACGCAATCATGAGCTTCGTGATGTTACTGATGAAGTTCGCGCCCATCGGCATCTTCTGTCTTGTCGCGGCGTCCTTCGGCCAGTTCTTTCTGGACGGCAACGCCTGGGAGAAAATCGCCAGCCTCGGCTGGTACATGGCGACTGTTCTGGTCGGCCTCGGAATCCACGCTTTTGTCACACTGCCGCTCATCCTGTGGTTCTTCACAAAGCGAAATCCAATTGCTTTCTACAAGCAGATGTCGGACGCACTGCTGACCGCATTTTCCACCGCCAGTTCTTCGGCCACCCTGCCCGTCACGATGGAGTGCGCCGAACACAAAGCCGGCGTGTCACGACGGTCCGTGGAATTTGTCTTGCCACTGGGAGCCACCATCAACATGGACGGCACTGCGCTTTACGAAGCCGCAGCCGCAATTTTCATGGCCCAGATTTACGCTGGAGCCAACCCGGACTTTGCGTTCGGCTTTACAGAACAGATAACAATCGCCGTCACAGCAACGTTGGCCGCCATCGGCGCCGCGGGCATCCCGGAAGCTGGCCTGGTCACAATGCTGATCGTCCTCAATGCAGTGGGCTTGCCGGCAACCTACCTGCCACTGATTCTCCCGGTCGACTGGCTACTGGACCGATTCCGAACAGCCACAAACGCCTTCGGCGACTCTGTTGGTTCAGCGGTTGTGGATCAGTCGTTTCCAGCTGAAGCAAACTAACGAACCGTAAGAAGTCCCGAGACGACATCGGTTCATGACATCACGGATCTGCGCCGACTTCGCTAACAGTTCTATGCCACTTCGCGATTTCCGCAGCTAATCGCTTTGCACCGACCGGATGTTGTTCGACCAGGTTTTCTTTTCGTGTGGGTCCACGGCAAGATGATGGAGCTGTGTAGGAACTTCATCCCAGACATGTAGGTTGCGGTATTTGGTGGTGTCTGTGCCATGGTGACGCACCAGCAGATTGACACCAGGCAGATCTGAAGGCAGCTCAAATCCCGCTGCTGCTGTAATCGTGGGAAACAGGTCGACCGCGTAAGCTAACTCGTCGCTTCATTCGAGCTTGATACCCTCCGACCAGGAAACCATAATCGGCGTGCGGATCCCGTTTTCAAACGGCGATCGTTGAGTGAAACCCTTCCCAAGTTTTTGTGCGGGTCATCACCATTCGTACTGGCAGCAACCCAGCCGATTCTCCGTCCTCGTTTGGCCCCGCGACGACGTATGATGTCGCCTAGCTCAGTTATCGATACGTTTTCAATTCCAAGGAAATTACGGATTTCGAGGCTCTCAGTTCCCATTTCGACTCACTGAAGTACAACATTGTAAGCGTCAGGACGGCATTGCTCACTATCCAGAAGTTGTATGCCGTATGAAATTCGCAACGCGCCACGGATGGGCATTGCCCAACGCCTTTGATTCTCTATCTCAACAGGAAAGTCCAATGATACAAATAGATGTTGCATCTTCGCGGTGGGCTGGTGCCTGTTGGCTTGGGATTTCACTCCTGATTTCCGCGACGGCTACGGCGGCAGCAGACAAGCCGAACTTTGTTGTCATTCTTACTGATGACCAAAGTTGGGTGGGATCGTCACAGCAGATTATTCCAGGTGATGAGCGAACTCGCAGTGACTATTTTCGGACACCGAATATTGAGCGGCTGGCGAAGATGGGGATGCGGTTTACTCAGGGGTATTCGCCTGCTGCGTCGTGCTGTCCAACTCGCCGGGCGCTGCAAACCGGACAGGTGCCCGCTCGACATGAATTCAACGCGGATCGCAAAGGCTGGACGGCAGCTTATCGGAAGCAGCTGAATATTCCACGGATGCTAAAGGCGGCGGATGCCGATTATTTGACCGCTCACTTTGGCAAGTGGGATCATCGCTATGACGAGATCACTCCGGCAGAACAAGGCTACGATGTTTCTGATGGGTACACCGGAAATGGAAACGGCGGCAGTAAAGGAA
>CAYZYB010001131.1:0-2335 GCA_964481505.1 uncultured Planctomycetaceae bacterium
ATTGAAGGCGATCCTGCACAACTGTATTCGTACGGGGCCCAAAGTGCAGAATCGCGAAGAGCGACCAGACTTTCGGGCGCATCTTCAGGGAAAGATAGCGTGGGTTTCTGCCGTTGACCTGAGGAAGGGAGAACGTTTGCAAAAAATGTTCGATACGATTCAATGGTAACAAATCTTCGCCGCACTTAACGCCGCGAACGCTCCGCAACTTTAGCTGCGAAGAACGCCGGAGTCATTCTTATTCTGTTCGTATCCTACTGCAGCGATACCTGCTGCCTGAGATCTAACCATGAAATCCTTCCCATGCCTCGCCTCTGTCTTCGCAATGCTATTTGCGTGGTCGCTTCCTGCGTTTGCTCAGGATGCAGGGGAAACGAAAATCGAAACAACATGGCGAAAGCACACGATCTTCGAAGGTGAAAGCTGCATGACGGCAGTGGCCGCAGATTTCACCAAAGACGGCGTCATTGATGTTATCGCTGACACCGGCAAAGGGCACACCCGACTGTTCGTTGGCCCCGACTGGAAAGAAACGGATATCGAACCACAACACGATGGCCGCTACATTCACAGCGAAACGTGGGACATCGACGGCGATGGCGACGCCGACTACGTAGGAGCTCGCTACAAGCCGGGACTGATTGTGTGGTACGAGCAGCCCGACAAACCGCTCAGTCAAACATGGACTCGTCGTCTGATCGACAATCAGGTCCACGGAATTCACGGCGTGATCAAAGGCGATGTGGATGGCAATGGAACGATTGACCTGCTGGCAACAAGCGCTCAACCACTGGACCCATTCCCCAATTCACTTGCCTGGATTTCCGCGCCGAAGAATCCGCGTTCCGGCGATGCGTGGCAGCGACACATCTTTGCAGACCGTGACGCTCCGGGGCTAACACACTACCTTGGTGTCGGCGACATCAATGGCGACGGGCGCGCTGATGCTGCCACTGGGGCAAAGGGCGGGCCAACCGATAAATCCAACTCGGGAGAATGGTTCGCATGGTGGGAAGCACCACAGAACGCCGCCGATGTATGGACGAAACACAGTCTGCCTGGTGAACACCCGGGGGCGACCAACATTCATCCCGCCGACATCAACGGCGACGGAAAAACCGACCTGCTGGCTTCACGTGGTCACGGACATGGCGTGCTTTGGTTCGAAGCCCCCGACTGGGAAATCCACATTATCGATGCGGACTTAAAAGAGCCACATAGCCTGCAGGTCACCGACATTGACGGTGACGGCGACAACGACGCGGCAACGTGCGCTTACGGCAGCAAGCTCTGCGTCTGGTACGAAAACGATGGCACAGGTCGCTTCCGTCGACACGTGGTCGGAGCCAATCAGGAAGCCTACGACATTCGCGTGGTCGACATGGATTCCGATGGCGACAAAGATTTCCTGGTGGCCGGACGTGGCAGTAACAACGTCGTGTGGTACGAGAATATTGGCAAATAGCACACGATTACAGCTTCCCCCTGAAGACGCAGCCTCCACCTTGAACAGTCAGTGCCTGAATTGCTCGACCGAGCAAGGGGGGTGACCAGAATTCTGCTCAATCTCACTACCTCCGACGTTCCAATCAGCGGTATGATGCTGCGAACGCTGTTTCGTACAGCAGGGCCCGCCAACAATCACCACAAGCTGGCAACACAATGCGACCGTGCACCCCACAGCGATTTTTTCGAAACGCCGTTTGCGTCGCTTTAGTGTTCGCAGGTACTACAAACCTGCAATCACAGGATGCGCCGGAACCAGCACCACCGCCGCCAGACCCGCCCGCTCATCGGCGTTTGGAACTGCCGAAAAACGGCACGTCAGATCTGCAGAAACAACTGTTCATGCTGAAGCAGTTGAAATCAATGCTGACAGGAGAAGAACCGGAAAACCCAACCGAACAATCTTCACCACAAAACAAGTCGCCTCAACTGCAGCAGCTTGAGCAGTTGAAGAAAATGTACCAGCAAATGGGAGGCAGTATTCCGCCGGAAATAATGCCTCGACTCGAAGACATTCCGCCGGAATTGATCGAGCAGGTCAAATCGGATCCTGCGATGAGAAACATGGCTCGTGAAATGCTGGAACAGTACAAACGCGACGGCAACATACCGAAGGGAAACAGCAACGGTGGCTTTCGAATGCCGCTGCCCCCAAGTGGAAGCGGAAATCCCAGTGGAAATTCCAGCGGCAACCGAAGGAGCAGCAGCAACCGAAACGGCAACGGAAATCGTGGAGACCTGAACAGTCCTACTGCCAACGGAGACCAACGCTCAGATGCAAATGGAAGCACTACGGAACCGAAGGAAAATTCTCGTCGCGCCGATGCGT
>CAYZYB010001132.1:0-2333 GCA_964481505.1 uncultured Planctomycetaceae bacterium
GAGCAGTGGTGCGGCGCTTGAAGGAGCCATTAAAGTGGCTCGAACGATAGACAGCGGCAACATCGTCGTGTTGTTTCCGGACCGAGGCGAAAAGTACCTCAGCACATCGCTGTTCAACGTCCCTTCAGAACCCGCAGCGGAACCTGAGCCGATCGAAGAAGAACTGTCATTCCAGATTTAGTGAGATTGGAATCGGTTTGCAAAAATTGAAGTGCGAAATCAAACCGGTGACCGGGAATCAGTGATCGCGCGAATACAGGCCCTGAACAGACGAACACAGTCTCGACGGGTCAGAACATTAGCTCGGTGGCGTCACAACAGTATGCTCGAAAAGTCTTTATCAGGACTGACCTATGAAAACCATGACATTCACTTTGCTTACTGTTTCGGCCCTGCTTGTCAGTGCTGCCGATGCCCACTCTGCTTCACAGCAGAGCGCAGATACGGAGCCGAAGACTGCGGATTACCGAGTGTACGTCTCACTCACTTCAGGATTGGCCATCGACGTCCGCAACCCGTTGCGTGAAATCACCGCGGGCTGGCACTCGGGCAGCCCGGCAATGCTGATTGATTCGCTGCGGTTCGCTCGTTCGCGGTTAGCATCATCCCAGATAATTTCTATGCTGCAGAAGAAGACCGGCCAGAAGTTTGGTCAGGACCTCAACGCCTGGTACCGATGGCTGTGGTCGCAGAAATACAAACCGCATCCTGACTATGCGAAGTTTCAATCCGCGATCTATTCGCGGATTGACCGGCGTTTTGCTGAATACTTCACCGACACAGCGGGCGCAAAAATCCGTTTGGATGAAATTCGCTGGGGTGGAGTCCGCCGTGATGGCATTCCGCCACTCAAAAACCCGGCCATGATTTCTGCAAGAGAAGCAACGTACCTGGCCGATTCGGACGTTGTGTTTGGAGTCAGTCTTAACGGCGACGCTCGGTGTTATCCCAAGCGAATTCTCGCGTGGCACGAAATGTTCAAAGACACCATCGGTGGCGAACCAGTATGCGGAGCTTACTGAACCCTCTGCGGTGCCCTGATCGTGTATCAGGCAGAATTCAACGGGCAACACCATGAACTTGGAACCAGTGGATTTCTTTATCGGTCCAACAAACTGATGTACGACCACGACACAAAGTCCTTCTGGTCGACACTGAAAGGCGAACCGGTCGTCGGACCACTGGTCGGATCAGGCGTCAAGCTTCAGCGGCGCCACGTGATCACAACGACATGGGGGGAATGGAGAAAGCAGCACCCGGAAACGAGCGTGCTTTCATTGAGAACCGGCCACCGAAGAGACTATGGAGAAGGGGTCGCTTACCACGATTACTTCGCGACACACCGGCTGATGTTTGAGGTCCCAAAACGGGATGACCGCCTTCGAAACAAAGACGAAGTGCTGGCTCTGCGAGAGAACGACGATCAACTTGCGATTTCCGAGGCCTACCTGAATCGCACTCCCGTTTACCAAAATCGCGTCGGCGAACAGGAGTTCGTCATTCTGACCGACAAGGGCGGCGCGAACCGTGTCTATGAATCCGGCGGACTTGAGTTTGCATCCTTCGACGGAACAACAGCACGTGACAGCAGCGGAAACGAATGGGTTCTGTCAGAAGACGCTTTGACATCGAAAGCGTCCGGCGAAACATTGCTTCGCCTACCCGCTCACCGCGCATTCTGGTTCGGCTGGTACGCTCAGTATCCGGACACGAGGCTGGTGAAGTAAGGCTGGCGGCGAAGACGGCAGCCAAGTCTGTTCGTGAGACAGACAGCGACCGAAGTGAAACATGGAAAGATCTCTTCCGGCAATCGGATGACGAATCGGCTTCTTCAACCCTCCTCGCAACATCCAGCGCCACGCCAAACAGCGTTCCTGATAACAAGCTTGAGAACGTGTTTGCAGCTTTCGAGCTGGTTGACGTTTCGGCTTTGGCCATCCTAAACCACCGGGATAGTGGACTTCGCAAGCACTTCGGTGGCGAAATAGCCTCCATTTTGAGCAAAAAAAGCACAGTTCTGTGCCGCGGATCGCGAATAATGCCTGCTCAATGGTGATTCTGCTCGAAATCACGACAATGGTCCCGCAAAGGCTCGCTTCACGGGTGTGTAGTCGCAGAAAATTGCGAAGTGGAAAGGGTGGCCGGGGTTGGAGCGAGGCACGAGCGAAACCCCGGAGTTTCCTTCGCTAGCTCAGTCCAACCTTGGCCACCCACTTCAAATGCAACAACCTGCTACCACACCCTCGCGTCACTGTCAGTGTTGAACGGGGTCACAGTGCTTAATGCGGCTCACTAGAATTGAACAACTTGGTCTCGCAGCGATTGCTTTCGGT
>CAYZYB010001133.1:0-2331 GCA_964481505.1 uncultured Planctomycetaceae bacterium
GTCTTTTCCTTTGCAGGGAACAAGGTCGTTGACATTGCCATGCAGAATGAAGAAGCACGAATTTCCGGAAAAATACAATTCCGCCACCTGCCTGGCCCAATCGGGATACCAATCAGGCAGGTCGAGGTTCGAATCCTGGAGTTCAGTTTCAGCCATTAGGAATTCACTGTGAAGCAATAAAGAAGAAAGCGTGGTTATCGACAGCAGACTGTCACCTTTTCCGAAAACATCGCAAACAATGGCGGCGTCGGCGTCTTCAGGCAACACTCAAAACGAAACACGTCAGTTTGTTTCCGTCTGGCGCTGGCCCAAACTCTTCTCTTCTTCGCTGACATTCGCCGTTTGCGGCGTGATCATGCCCATATCCATTTCGAACTGCTTCAGGGCGTCGTTGGCCATTGTCTGTTCGACAGCAGCTTCTCGTTCGATTTCTTCGAGACCTTCTTCAGACAGATCCGCCGTGACGCGAGCTTTCGCGCGGTTGGTGTCGATTTCGTCCTGCAGAATGGATTCGATTTGACCGAGGTCTGTGGTCACGTCGAAGTCGAAGGTCGCTGCAAGATCGGCGAGTTCCGCCTCTGCACGGCTCATTTTGATTTCCGCGTCGTACTTCTTGATTTTGTCTTTGATCTCGCCAACCTTCTTGGTTGCGCGTTTGATCTTGGTAATGTTGTTCTCGTATGCCTTTTCGTGCATCTCAAGCTGAGTGACATTTTCTGCCATCTCGTTTTTCGCTTTCTGCAGTTCCAGAGCAAATTTGGACGCGGTATCGCGATCGCCGGCCTGCAGATAGGCTTTCACTTTGCTTTCCAGCTGGGCCACATGTTTTTTGTCACCATCGACCTGGCGAGCCACACGTTCGACAAGTGCTCGATACTGGGCAAGGCCTTCTTTACCACCTTTAAGCTGCTCAATCGCCTGATCGTATTCGTACTGCATTTGGGCAATCGGGTCGGCAGTCCAGAAAAAGTTGGCCAGCTTGTTAAGCTGAGCTTTGAACGATCGCCAAATCTTGCCAATGATCATAGTTTTGTTTCCTGCTTGGTTATTTCTAAAGGGCCGGCGCTGCGGTTCTGTGAATTTATTTTGATTCAACGTAGGACATCAGGCCATGGATCAATGTTTCCATAGCCCACCACATTCTACAAAGCTGCATTCAAGTGTGCCAATCACCTCACCACTTTCGGTCACGACTTCATGATTCGATCATTCTCTGTCATCTTCCTGCTATTTCCCGCAGTCTTCCTCGTTGGTTGTGGCCACCAGCCCCCGCAACCAGCCGCAGGCGATTCGTCTGCTGATTCCAACACAACGAATGCCGGAACCCCAGTCCAGCTTGCCCTGAATTGGTACGCCGAAGCCGAACATGGCGGCTATATTGCCGCCAAAGAGCTGGGACTCTACCGGGACGCGGGAATCCAAATCGACATTCGTCAGGGCGGTCCGGGAGCTCCGAATCTCGTCATTCAGGAACTGGCCGCGGGTCGCATCAAGTTCGCGATTTCGAATGCGGATCTCGTCGTCCTGGGGCGAGCGAAGAACGTTCCGCTGGTCGCCGTGATGGCTCCGCTGCAGCAGTCTCCACGTTGCATCATGGTGCACAAATCATCCGGCATCGAGAACCTGCAACAACTCGCAAATGTCGAACTCGCCATCAGCGACAGTCGCCCCTTTGCGCTGTGGATGAAGAAGAAACTGCCACTCACCAACGTCACGATGGTACCGTTCAGCGGACAAGTGGGTGAGTTCATTCTGAAGAAGAACTTCGCACAGCAAGCATATTCCTTCAGCGAACCGTTTACTGCAAAGGAAGCTGGCGGAGATCCCAAAGTGCTGATGCTGTCGGACATTGGTTTCAATCCCTACGCCAGTCTGCTGGTGACAACAGAACAAACGATCGCCAACGAACCGGAACTCGTCCGCAACATGGTGACCGCAAGCGTGGAAGGGTGGCAACGATACCTGAACGATCCCACGCCAACGAATCAGCGCATTCATGAAGACAACGACGAAATGAGTTTAGAATCACTGGCCTATGGTGCACAGGCAATGTCTGAGCTGTGCAAGTCTGACGACGGACAACGCCAAAGCGGAATGACACCAAACCGCTGGCAAACACTCATCGAACAAATCGTGCAAGTGGGCGAAATCAAAGCCAACAGCGTCACTGCTTCAGACTGCTTTGACACATCGTTTCTGCCGTAGTCGAAGTCGACCCTGTAAACAATGAAAGAACAACGACATGCATTGCAACATTGCAAAGCCGGGCGGCAAGACAAAGCGAGGCGATTTTCGGCCACAGAGATGTGGCTGAGGTGCCATCAAAGGTGG